>JAABQG010000046.1 GCA_011391595.1 Hydrogenophaga sp. | reverse complement strand
GGGACATACCCTGATGACGCCTCCTCGTTTGATGCAGCCCATGGCGATGGACGACTTTTTCCTGTACTGCACTTCGCGCCTGCCGCCTTACGCTTCGATCTGGCCGGCACTGTCGCGAGTGGCCCTGGCAGGGGCCTTGCTTTCGGGGACCGGCGTTCTGTCGGCCAGGGAGTTCGTCGGGGTCGTTTCCTTCGTCGCGGACGGCGACACCCTCTGGGTGCAGCCCGACTCGGGTGGTGCGCCGCGCAAGCTGCGCATCGACGGGATCGATGCGCCGGAGATCTGCCAGCCTGGCGGCACGGCCTCACGCGACGCACTGGCGCGTCGCGTAATGCATCAGCGCGTGGTCGTGGTGGTACGGCGCGAGGATGACTACGGCCGGGGCCTGGCGCGGATCAGGATCGATGACCAGGATCTGGGTGCGCAGATGGTGCGTGAGGGCCAGGCCTGGTCGTATCGCTGGCGCCACAGCACCGGGCCCTACGCGGCCGAGGAAGCTGCCGCGAGGCGCACGGGGCGCGGATTGTTCGCGGCGAGTGCTCCCGAGATCCCGCGCGAATTCCGCAAGCGGCATGGCTCATGCCACGTCCCGAAGCCCTGAATTGGATGGCTCAGTGACCACCGCCGCAGACGGTGCAGCTGGCCTGGCGGCCAATGCGCACTTCGGTGAACTCCATGCCCCGTCCGTCGAGCATCAGCAGGCGGCCCGCCAGCGAGGTGCCGATCCCGCACAGCAGCTTGAGGGCTTCGGCCGCCTGCAGGGTACCGATGATGCCCACCAATGGCGCAAACACCCCCATGGTGGCGCAGCGGGTTTCCTCGTGGGAGGTGGATTCCGGGAACACGCAGGCGTAGCAGGGGCTGGCATCCGTTCGCGGGTCATAGACCGAGACTTGCCCGTCAAAGCGGATGGCCGCGCCCGAGACCAGGGGCTTGCGGTGTTTCACGCAGGCGCGGTTGATGGCGTGGCGGGTGGCGAAATTGTCGGTGCAGTCCAGCACCACATCGGCCTGCGCCACCAGCGTGTCGAGCAACGCATCATCGGCGCGGTGCAGAACGGGCGTGACCTTTGTGTCGGGGTTGATCTCGGCGATGGCGTCGCGCGCCGAATGTGCCTTGGGCTCGCCCACGCGCGCCAGCGTGTGCGCGATCTGGCGCTGGAGGTTCGTGGCTTCCACGCGGTCGTGATCAACGATGGTAATGTGCCCGACGCCTGCGCTGCCCAGATAGAGCGCCACGGGCGAACCCAGCCCGCCGGCCCCGATCACCAGCGCATGGGACGCCAGCAGCTTTTCCTGCCCCTCGACACCCAGTTCATTGAGCAGGATGTGTCTTGAGTAGCGCAGCAGCTGTTCGTCTTGCATGGGATTTCAGGCGCGATGTGTTCAGGACCGCATCGCTGCGCCTGACTTCAATTTTCCTTGGGCTCCGCCTTGCGCTCGACCTGCGTCTTGCTGATCAGCACCGGCTGGCCCTTGAGGCGGTTCAGCGCCTGCGTCAGCGGGAAGTCCTTGTCACTGCCGAATTCAGGTGGTTTGCGTTCTGCCAGCGGCTTCTTGGATTGCTCTTCAAGCTTCTTGCGCGCTTCCTCGCGGGCGTCTTCGCGGGCCTGTTCCTTTTTCGGGTCGACCTGCTCCTTGTCGATGCCGTTGCCAAGGTGCTTCTCCAGGTCGGCTTCGCGGGTGCGCAGCGCTGCGAACGTGTTGCCTTCGGCCGATTCGTCAACCATCACGTCGGGCACGATGCCCGTGGCCTGAATGGTCTTGCCGCTGGGCGTGTAGTAGCGGGCGGTGGTCATCTTCAGCCCGGTATCGGGGCCGAGCGGTCGAACGGTCTGCACGGATCCCTTGCCAAAGGTCTGGCTGCCCATGATGGTGCCGCGCTTGTGGTCCTGCAGCGCACCGGCCACGATTTCGCTGGCGGAGGCAGAACCCTCGTTGACCAGAACCACCAGCGGCACAGTCCTGAGTGCAGCACGGGTGCTCTCTGCCATGCGCTTGAGCGGATCGCTGCCGCGGCGTGCATAAAACTCCGGTGAAGCCTTGTAGGTGAACTTGCTCTCGGCGAGTTGGCCGTTGGTCGAGACCACCGTCACGTTTTCCGGCAGGAATGCGGCGGAAATTGCCACGGCAGCGTCGAGCAGTCCGCCCGGGTCGTTGCGCAGGTCAAGCACCAGGCCCTTGAGCTTGGGCTCCTGCTTGTAGATTTCGTCGATCTTGCGCACGAAATCGTCAACCGTGCGGTCCTGGAACTGGGACAACCGGACCCAGGCATAGCCGGGCTCGATGACCTTGGCCTTGACCGACTGGGTCTTGATTTCCTCGCGCGTGATGGTCACGGGAAAGCTGCGGTTTTCCTCCTTGCGGAAGATCGTCAGCACGACCTTGGTATTGGGCTCGCCGCGCATCCTTTTCACGGCTTCGTTGAGTGCCAGCCCCTTGACGGCGGTACTGTCGATGCGGGTGATCAGGTCGCCAGTCTTCAGGCCTGCGCGGTCAGCTGGCGAGCCCTCGATGGGCGCCACCACCTTGACCAGACCGTCTTCCTGGGTAATTTCTATGCCCACCCCGACAAAGCGGCCGGAGGTGCCTTCGCGAAACTCCTTGTAGGACTTCTTGTCAAAGTACTGGGAATGCGGGTCCAGGCTGGAGACCATGCCGGAGATGGCGTCGGTGATCAGCTTCTTCTCGTCCACCGGCTCGACATAGTCGCTCTTGATCATGCCGAACACGGCAGCCAGTTGCTGCAGCTCTTCCAGCGGCAGGGGCGCCAGGCCACCGCGCGCCATGGTCTGCAGCGAGACCGTGGTGAGCGCACCGGCCAGGACGCCGACGGAGATCCAACCGGCAATTTTCAGTTTTTGACCCATGTTTCAGCACCTTTTGGGGAAATATACAGCCTTGGAGTGCGAAGCGCCCCGGGGGTTCCGTGAAGTCCCGCAAAGATGCGGGGGGCAGGTGTATCCGGCGCGTTACAGGGCGGCGACACCGGCGACACTGGACGGGCCGTTTCTTCAGGCTTTGCCCTGATTGGCCACTGCCGCTGCCGCCTTTGCAGCCGCCTCGGCATCGCCCAGGTAGTAGCTTCGGATGGGCTTCAGGTCGGCGTCGAGCTCGTACACCAGCGGGATGCCGTTGGGGATGTTCAAGCCGACGATATCGGCGTCGCCAATGCCGTCGAGGTACTTGACCAGCGCGCGGATCGAATTGCCGTGCGCCGAGACCATCACGCGTTTGCCGGCGCGGATGGCAGGCGCCATGGACTCGTTCCAGAACGGCAGGACGCGCGCCACCGTGTCCTTCAGGCATTCCGTGAGCGGCACTTCCTCGGGCTTGAGACCGGCGTAGCGCAGGTCGGTGCGCTCGCAGCGCGGGTCGTTCGCATCCAGCATGGGGGGCGGAGTGTCATAGCTGCGGCGCCAGACCAGTACCTGCTCGTCGCCGTATTTCCTGGCGGTCTCAGCCTTGTTGAGACCCTGCAGGGCCCCGTAGTGGCGCTCGTTGAGGCGCCAGTTGTTGACGACCGGCAGCCACTGGCGGTCCAGTTCATCCAGGGCGTGCCACAGGGTGTGGATCGCGCGCTTGAGCACGCTGGTGTAGCAGAGGTCGAACTCATAGCCCTCTGCTTTCAGCAGCCGGCCTGCGTTCTTGGCCTGCTCCACGCCAGTGGGGGTCAGGTCGACATCGGTCCACCCGGTGAAGCGGTTGTCGAGGTTCCAGGTGGATTCGCCGTGGCGGATGAGAACGAGTTTGTACATGGTGATCGGGTGTTTTAGCGAAGGAAAATACCGGAATTACCCCCCCATTCTAGAATCCGGGTTGTTTTAGGCCGCTCACGAAAGGTGCGAAGTGAAGTTTTTGATGGACAACTGGATGTTGATTGCCGTGGCGCTGGCGTCTGCCGGCATGCTGGCGTGGCCCGTGATTTCGAGCGGCGCACGCCCAGGCTCGCTGACGGCCAGTGGCGCAGTGCAGCTGATCAACCGCGAAAAAGCAGTGGTTGTGGATGTTTGCGAGGCTTCGGAGTATGCCGCCGGACATGTGGCGGGCGCGAAGCACGCGCCGCTGGGTGAACTGGAGCAGAAGCTGCCCGGCATGGTCAAGAACAAGGCCTTGCCGGTGATTCTGGTATGCGCCTCTGGCGCACGCTCGAGCCGGGCCGTGGCGATTGCCAAAAAGCTGGGCTATGAACAGGCCCATTCGCTTTCGGGCGGCATGCGCGCCTGGAGAGACGCCAACCTGCCGGTCGAGAAAGCCTGAACCCGAGGATCGCCATGCAAGCCGTCAAGATGTACACCACCGCCGTCTGCCCTTACTGCATTCGCGCCAAGCAGATACTGAAGTCAAAAGGGGTCGCGCAGATCGAGGAAATCCGCGTGGACCTCAACCCAGACGAACGTGTCAGGATGATGGAGATCACCCGCCAGCGCACCGTGCCGCAGATCTTTATCGGCGCCACGCATGTCGGCGGCCATGACGACCTGGTGGCGCTGGACCGCAAGGGCGCCCTGATGCCCTTGCTGGAAGCCGCCTGAGCACGCTGTCCGCGCGCTGACACGGCTCCCGATCGGACGACGGACACGCACCTGAGATAATCCTCACCGTTCTGACGCGGAACTCGCTGTGGGCAGTCTGCAGCGAGTCCTCCATTGTCCCGACCTCCCCCCTCTTTTCCCTTTCCCATTCCAACCGAGAGTTTCCATGGCCGACCTTGACCCCGTTTTCCAGATCCAGCGCGTCTACCTGAAAGAGTCTTCGCTGGAGCAGCCCAATTCCCCCGCCATCCTGCTCGAGCAGGAGCAGCCCGCCGTGGACATCCAGCTTGCCGTGGAAGCCACCCCGGTGGCGGAGGGCGTGTTCGAAGTCTGCGTCACCGCCACGGTGCAGACGAAGATCAAGGACCGCACCGTTTTCCTCGTCGAATGCAAGCAGGCCGGCATTTTCGAGATCCGCAACCTGCCGGACGACCAGATGGGCCCGATCATGGGCATTGCCTGCCCGCAGATCGTCTATCCCTATCTGCGCGGCAATGTGGCCGACATGATCACCCGAGGCGGTTTTCCGCCGGTGCATCTGGCCGAGATCAACTTCCAGGCCATGTACGAGCAGCAGCAGGCGCAGGCCGCCGGGCAGGCTGCGCCCATCACGAACCAGTGATTTCGGTATGAAAATGGCCATTCTCCAGCGCCGAATGGTTCAGTAGTGCTATGAAAATAATAGTTTTCGGCGCGGGCGCCTGGGGCACGGCGCTGGCCATCAGTGCGACCCGGAATCCGGGCGGGCACACGGTACAGCTGTGGGCCCGTGATCCGGGCCAGGTCCGGGCCATGCAGGCAGCCCGGGAAAACGCCCGCTACCTGCCTGGCGTGGTCTTGCCGGCCACAGTGGCGCTGCATTGCGCGCCTGCCGACGCGCTGGTGGCATCCGCGCACCCGAACGATCTGGTCATCATTGCCACGCCCATGGCCGGGCTGCGCGCGACGCTCATGGCCTTGCAGGGTAGCCGCGCCCCGGTGGCCTGGCTGTGCAAGGGCTTCGAGGCGCCGCAGTCCGGCGGACAAGCGCCGTCCATCGGGATGCTGGGTCACGAAATCCGCGCCCAGGTGGCACCGGCTCTGATGGCGGGCGCCCTCAGCGGACCGAGTTTTGCGCTGGAAGTGGCGCAGGGTCGGCCCACGGCGCTGGTGGCCGCCAGCGAGCACGCGACGGTGCGTGACGCGCTCGTGGCGGCCTTTCACAGCCCGACACTGCGCGTTTATGCCAGCGAAGATCTCGTGGGGGTTGAAGTCGGCGGTGCCGTGAAGAACGTGCTGGCGATCGCCACGGGGCTTTGCGATGGTCTGAACCTGGGGTTGAACGCGCGCGCCGCATTGATCACCCGGGGCCTGGCCGAGATGACGCGCCTGGGCCTGGCGCTGGGCGCCAGGGCCGAGACCTTCATGGGGCTTTCAGGCCTGGGCGATCTGGTGCTGACGGCCACTGGCGACCTGAGTCGCAACCGCCGGGTCGGTCAGTTGCTGGCGCAAGGCATGACGCTGCAGCAGGCGGTGGATTCGCTAGGTCATGTTGCCGAAGGCGTCTACAGCGCGCGCACGGTGGTGCAGCGCGCGCGTTCGCTGGGCGTGGACATGCCGATCAGCGAGGGCGTCGTGGCGCTGCTGGATGGCGCGCTGCAGCCGGCGCAAGCCGTGGCTGCCCTGATGGGTCGGGAAGCGCGCGACGAGGGCCGCTGAGACTCAGGTCGGCGTGTAGGACAGCCGCACGTAGATGGGTGCGAAAGCCTCCGCCTGAATGATCTCGATCAGCGTTTCCTTGGCCAGCTCCAGCAAGGCGATGAAGGTGACCACCAGCACGGGGGTGCCTTTGGACGGGTCGAACAAGGCTTCGAATTCGATGAAGCGGCGGCCCCGCAGCTTGCGCAGCACCATGCTCATGTGCTCGCGCACGCTGAGCTCCTCCCGGGTGATGGTGTGGTGCTGCACCAGCCGGGCGCGCTTGAGCATGTCGCGCCAGGCATCCTGCAGGTCGGCCAGGCTGACGTCTGGAAAACGCGGCCGCAGCGATTGTTCGATGTGGACTTGCGCCCGGATGTAGTCGCGACCCGCCTGCGGCATCGCATTGAGCTGCGCGGCCGCCAGCTTCATTTGCTCGTATTCCAGCAGGCGGCGCACCAGCTCGGCGCGCGGGTCTTCGGGTTCCTGGCCTTCGGCGACCTTGCGCGGTGGCAGCAGCATGCGTGACTTGATCTCGATCAGCATCGCCGCCATCAGCAGGTATTCGGCGGCGAGTTCCAGGTTGCGCCCGCGGATTTCCTCCACATAGCTCAGGTACTGGCGCGTGACGCCGGCCATGGGGATGTCCAGGATATTGAAGTTCTGCTTGCGGATCAGGTAGAGCAGCAGGTCCAGCGGCCCCTCGAAGGCCTCCAGGAACACCTCCAGCGCGTCGGGCGGAATGTAGAGGTCGGTGGGCAATGCGAACAGCGGTTCGCCATACAGCCGGGCCACGGCGATGTGGTCCACGACCTCGGGCATGCCGGGCGGAGCGGGCGCCGCGCTCAGTTGCGCCAGCGCGGCGTCATTGGAACTCGTCATGAGTGCTATTTAATGAATAGCTTGCAGTGGCCATTTGACGCTGGCTGGCGTCAGAAGAGGCGTCAAATCAGCCGTGATTCTGGTAAACGTAGGGCTGCTGCGGCACCCGGGCCTCGTCGAACTCTGCGCGTGCATCCCGGTCCTGCGCCTTGTCCCACAACAGGGCACGTCCTGCGATCTGCTGTTCCAGCAGTTGCGGTTTTTTCGCCTTGAGCTGGTCCATGAACTGGGTGTATTCGGAGCTGTAGTCGGGGCGGCGGAAGATGCGTGTGAGGGACATAAACTGTAGCCTTTGTGGCAAGCCTCCAATGTGGAGGAATCCGTCATTTTACCGGGGACGCCAGGATGAAGACCATTTTGATCGGGGGCGGGCTGCTGGCGCTGTTCGTTCTGGTGGCTTGCGACGACAGGCGCATCAGCGAACTCGAGGAGGGCGTGGCCACCGAGGCCGATGTTCGCGCGAAGTTCGGTGAACCCGAAAAGGTCTGGGACGCACCCGGCGGTGGGCGCACATTCGAATACAACCGCCAGCCCGCCGGTCAGCGCAACTACTTGATCACCGTCGGCCCAGACGGCCGGATGAACGCGCTGCGCCAGGTGCTCACGCCGGCCAACTTCGCCAAAGTGCAGCCTGGCATGAGCCTGGACGATGTGCGCAGGCTGCTGGGCAAGCCTGCGAAGATCACACCCTACGAACGCAAGCGCGAGGTGCATGCGGATTGGCGCTACCTCGACGCACCCAACACGGCGATGGTGTTTACCGTGATCTTCAGCTCTGACGACCGGGTCTTGCGCACCCTCTCCGTGCCTGACCCGGAGGCGAACGAGAACCGCGGCGGGCGATAGGCCTCAGCCCGCGCGACTGACCAACGCGGTGGCGGCGGCGAGGCCGGAGGCAAGTTCGGGGTACTGGTCATGCGCGGGGACCAGATCGGTAAAGCCGCAGCGTTTCGCCATGTCCCGCGGCTGGTGCCTCAGGCCGCACACGATCAGGCGCACGTTTCGTTTTCTGCAGGTGCGCTCGAGGCTCATCAGGCTGTCGGCGCCGGACGAATCGATGTAGATCACGTTCTTGAGGTCGACCACCAGCACCTCACCAGGCAGATGGTCTTCAAGCGCCTCGACCAGTTTGACCGCGCCAAAGAACAGCGCGCCGTACAGGCGACTCACCAGCACACGACCCTCCAGACCGGCCAGCACGGGCCGGTCGGCCGCGGTGACGGTCTCGCTGCGCGAGAGGCTGGAGATCCGGTAGATGAAGGTGATGCATGCGGCCACCAGGCCCACTTCGACGGCCACCGTCAGGTCGAACACCACGGTCAGGAAAAACACCGCCAGCAGCGTGACACGGTATGGCATGCGGTACTGGCGCAGGTGGACGAACTCGCGCCACTCGCCCATGTTCCAGGCGACAAACATCAGGATGGCGGCCAGTGAGGCCAGCGGGATGTGGGCTGCCAGCGGCGCGGCCACCAGGATCACGATGAGCAGGCTGACCGAATGCACCATGCCGGCAACCGGGCTGGTAGCGCCGCTCTTGATGTTGGTTACGGTGCGGGCGATGGTTCCGGTAGCGGGCATGCCGCCAAAAAAAGGCGTTACGAAATTGGCGATTCCCTGGGCCATCAGTTCCTGGTTCGGATTGTGGCGGTCGTCAATCATGCCGTCGGCGACACGCGCGCACAGCAGTGATTCGATGGCACCCAGCAGCGCCAGCGTGAGGGTGGGAATCAGCAGAAACTTGGCCGACTCCCAACTGAATGCAGGCCAGGCGAACGCGGGCAGGCCGGAGGGGATGCCGCCGAAGCGGCTGCCGATAGTCTCCACCGGCAGGCCCAGCAGCCACACGGCCAGAGTGGCCAGAATCAGCGCGACGATCGACCCCGGGATCGGGGTGAGCTTGCCGGTGAACTGAACGCCGCCGATCTTGGGCATGAAGAACTGCCAGGCCACGAGGGTCGCCAGCGACGCCATCGCAACGATGAACGCAACCGGATTGAACGTATGGATCGCAGCGCTCAGCGTGGACAGCATCCCGAAGAAGTCTGCCGGCATGGCGGCCACCTGCAGACCCAGAAAATCCTTGACCTGTGACAAGGCAATCAGCACCGCGATGCCATTGGTGAAACCGATCACGACGGTAATGGGAATGAAGCGGATCAGCGTGCCGAGCTTGAACAGTCCCATCAGGAACAGCAACACGCCGGACATGGCGGTGGCGATGATCAGGTTGCCCAGTCCGAAACGCTCGACGATGCCATAGACGATCACGATGAATGCGCCGGCCGGTCCGCCGATCTGCACGCGACTGCCACCCAGCAGCGAAATCAGGAAGCCAGCGATGATGGCCGTGAAGATGCCGGCCTCGGGCTTGAGGCCGGAGGCAATCGCAAAGGCCATCCCCAGGGGGAGCGCCACCACGCCGACTGTCAGCCCGGCGCCCACGTCGCGCACGAAGCGATCCCTGGAATAGTCTTTCATTGCGACGAAAAGGCGTGGTTTGAAGTCAGGTGAGGGGCGGCGCATGGGAATGTCAGTGGGCTGGTTGGCGCAAGGGGACACCATTTTGCGCCCGTTGCAGTCGGCCTCTGAAGGTGGCCAAGTGTGCTTGCGCGTCAGCAACGTCGCGTGAACAGGGGGCCCACAAGTGCTCGGTCGGATGCTACAGTCCCTTGAAGACCTGAAGATACCGCGCGTGAAGATACTTCGATGTTGTCTGTTGCTGCTGTCGATGGCCTGGCTGGCATGGCCCGGCTTTGCCAATGGCGAAACCTTCGGGCCGGGTGGATTTCTTGCTGGTAAGGTGCTGGTCGACCCGCAGGGGCAACTCGGTCCGGACGAAGCCCTGGCTGGTCTGCGCGCTGGGCAGGGCCAAGCCTATTCGCCGACGACTTTCTACCCGACCCGCGGCACCGCGGCGGTCTGGTTCTGGCTGGATGTGCCGGCAACCTCCTTGCCAGCCCCTTCAGTACTGCTGATCCCCTACCCAGGACTGAACTCGATGCGGCTGTACGCGCGCGATGCCGGCGGCCTTGGCTGGCGTGAATGGGTTTCAGGCGACGACCTGGCGGTGTCGCGCTGGGCGATTCCGCACCTGTTCCCGGTGTTGCCGATCGAGCCGGCCGGCCTGCCAGAGAGCAAGTTGCTGCTTCGGGTGCAGAACTCGCACACCGTGACTTTCCCCTGGCGTATCAAGGAGCGGGCGTCGTTTGAAGCGGATCATCAGCGCCTGGTACTGTTGCTGGGCATGTACCTGGGCCTGGTGGCACTGGTGGTGATTCTGGGGTTGACGAATGCGTTCACGCTGCGCGAGCCCGTCCATGCCATCTATTCGGTGTACGTCATTTCCCTGGCGCTGATCCAGAGCAGTCTGACGGGCGTGGCGGGCCTGTTCTTCTGGCCTGACCATGCGGCCTGGAATGATCTGTCGGCCACGGTCCTTCCCATGGTGGCTTTGGCGGCAGCCGCATGGTTTGTCCGTGCGGTCGTGTCTCCGGTTCCCTCGCGCTGGCTGGGCTGGCTGCTCGTGGGCTACGCCGCCGCCGGACTGGTCATTGCAACCCTGTTCGCAACGCTGGGGCGTGATCCGGTTTTCCGGTTCGCGAACTTCTTCTTTCTGGCGGGCATCCCCCTTCTCGTGGGTTCCCTGGTCTGGTATTCGCGTACCCGCTCGGTGCACGGCTGGTGGCTCGTCGGCGGTCTGTCGGCCATGTATGCCGGCGCCATTTTCACGGTGATGCGCAACCTTGGTGTCATGCCGATGAACATGGTGACGCAGTATGGCGCCCAGATCGGCGCCGCCATTGAAATTCCGCTGTTGATGATCGGCCTTTACATGCGCAGCCGAGACCGCCGCGATGCGCTGGTGCGACGCGCTGCCCTGCAGACACGCGACCCGGTCACGGGCCTGGTGAATGACCGGCTGACACGTGAACGGGTCGACCATCTGGTGCACCGCTTGTCCACGCAGCCCGGTAAGGCTTGCGTGATGCGGGTGCGGGTGGGCAATCTCAAGGAAATCCTGGCGCAGCACGGCATCCAGGTGATGGCCGGGGCAACCCTGCACGCCGCCTCATGCCTGGCACTCATCACGCGTGAAGGCGACACGGCGGGGCGCCTGAGGGACGGCGACTTCGTCGTGATCCTTGAGCGCACACTCAGCGAAGAACAGGCCATGCATGAAGCGGCCCGCGTAGTGGCACGCGGGTTGTCCTATTCATCGCGCATGCCTGCCGGTCTCACGATCCGGTTCTATGTCGCGCTGACCCTCACGGCCCACGAGGCAAGTGATGCAGATATCCTGCTGGCGGATCTGGAAAGGCTACTGGACGATATCGCCGCCGCACCGCAGCGCGTGATCCGGATTGCGTCGTCCGTTAACGCACCCGCATCCCGGGCAGCGCGCCTGCTGAGGGTGTGAGCACGTAGATGCCTGGCTCGGCTTTTTCGTCGGCGTGGCTGGCGGCCAGCACCATGCCTTCGCTGACGCCAAACTTCATCTTGCGCGGCGCCAGGTTGGCCACCATCACGGTCAGCTTGCCGACCAGGTCTGAGGGCTTGTAGGCGCTGGCGATGCCGCTGAAAACATTGCGGGTCCTGCCTTCGCCCACGTCCAGCGTCAGGCGCAGCAGCTTGGTCGAGCCTTCCACGGCCTCGCAGTTGACGATCAGCGCGATGCGCAGGTCGATCTTCGCGAAATCGTCGATGGTGATCAGGGGGGCGATTGGCTCGCCGCCGGGCAGGATCTTCTCGGGCTCAGGCAGCGCGGGCGCCTCGAACAGCGCGTCGAGCTGCTTCGTGTCCACGCGCTGCATCAGGTGCTTGTAGTCGCCGATGGGGTGGCCCGCGTCCATGCGCAGGGCGGCGTTGACGAACGTCAGCGGCGCCACCTTGAGGAAGGCTTCTACCTGCTCGGCCAGTGCGGGCAGCACAGGCTTGAGGCAGGTCGTCAGCAACCGGAACGCCTGGATGCAGGTGGTGCAGACATCGTGCAGGCGAGCCTCCATGCCAGCCTGCTTGGCCAGTTCCCACGGTTTGTTCTGGTCCACGTACTCGTTCACGCGGTCGGCCAGCAGCATGGTCTCGCGCAGTGCCTTGCCATACTCGCGCTCGGCATAAAGCTCGGCAATCAACGGCAGGGCATCGCGCAGGTGTTCCAGCAGGGCATCGCCATCGGCCGACACCTCCCCGAGCAGACCGGCAAATCGCTTGCTGATGAAGCCCGCCGATCGCGACGCGATATTGATGTATTTGCCTACCAGGTCGGCGTTCACGCGCGCCATGAAATCCTCGGGGCTGAATTCCACGTCTTCGTTGCGGCTGTTGAGCTTGGCGGCGATGTAGTAGCGCAGCCATTCCGGGTTCATGCCCAGGCTGAGGTACTTCAGCGGGTCCAGCCCGGTGCCGCGGCTCTTGCTCATCTTCTCGCTGTTGACGGTCAGGAAGCCGTGCACGAACACCGCGTTGGGCGTCTTGCGCCCGCTGAAATGCAGCAGCGCCGGCCAGAACAGCGTGTGGAAGGTGATGATGTCCTTGCCGATGAAGTGGTACTGCTCGGTCGCCGGGTCGGCCATGAAGGCGTCGTAATCCACGCCGATCTTGCCGAAATGGTTCTTCAGCGAGGCCAGGTACCCGATCGGCGCGTCGAGCCAGACATAGAAATACTTGCCGGGTGCATCAGGAATTTCGATGCCGAAGTAGGGCGCGTCGCGGCTGATGTCCCAGTCGGCCAGGCCATGGACGGCTGATCCATCGACACTTTCAACCGGCGTGAGCCATTCCTTGATCTTGTTGTAGACCTCGGTCTGCAGGTGGCCGCTTTCCTGTGTCCACTGCTCCAGGTAAGCCACACAACGCGCGTCGGACAGCCTGAAGAAGTAATGCTCCGAATTGCGTAGCACCGGGGTCACACCGCTCAGGGCCGAGTACGGGTTCTTCAGCTCCGTCGGGGCATAGACCGCGCCACAGTTCTCGCAGTTGTCGCCGTACTGGTCCTTGGCGCCGCATTTGGGGCATTCGCCCTTGATGAAGCGGTCGGGCAGGAACATGTTCTTGTCCGGGTCGAAAAACTGCTCGATGGTCTTGGTCGCGATCAGGCCGGCGGCCTTCAGGTCGCGGTAGATTGCCTGGGCCAGTTCGTGGTTTTCCGGCGCATCGGTGGAATGCCAGTTGTCAAAGGCGATGTGAAAACCGTCGAGGTAGGGCTTGCGCCCGGCGGCGATGTCGGCCACGAACTGTTGCGGCGTCTTGCCAGCCTTCTCGGCCGCGATCATGATTGGCGCGCCATGGGCGTCGTCGGCACAGACGAAATGCACCGTGTGGCCCTGCATGCGCTGGAACCGCACCCAGATATCGGCCTGGATGTATTCCATGATGTGGCCGATGTGGAAGTTGCCATTGGCATACGGCAGGGCGGTGGTGACAAAAAGCTGGCGCGGCGCGGGTTTCGGGGACGTGGGGGACATTGCTTGCTTTTTTCTAGGGGAATCCCTGATTTTATAAGTTGTCGCTAAACTCCACCGCACTTCCTCCGTTTCTGTGAAAGAACCCTGAATGGCCACCCCTGACCAATTGCTGCAAGCCCTGCAAGCCGTTGTTGATCCCAACACCGGCAAAGATTTCGTCACCACCAAGGCGCTGAAGAACCTCCAGGTCGCTGGCGGCGACGTGTCGTTCGAGGTCGAACTCGGCTACCCCGCCAAGAGCCAGATTCCAGCCTTGCGCCGCGCGCTGATTGCCGCGGCGAAGGGTGTGGCCGGCGTGGAGAACGTCTCGGCCAACGTGACGCAGAAGATCGTGGCCCATGCCGCCCAGCGCGGCGTGGCCTTGCTGCCCAAGGTCAAGAACATCGTCGCCGTGGCCTCCGGCAAGGGCGGCGTGGGCAAAAGTACCACCGCCGTCAACCTGGCGCTGGCGCTGGCCGCCGAGGGCGCGTCCGTCGGCTTGCTCGACGCCGACATCTACGGCCCCAGCCAGCCCATGATGATGGGCATCGAGGGCCGCCCGGATTCGACCGATGGTCAGACCATGGAGCCGATGGAGAACTACGGCGTCCAGGTCATGTCGATCGGCTTCCTTGTGGCGCAGGACGAGGCCATGATCTGGCGCGGGCCCATGGCCACGCAGGCACTGGAGCAGTTGCTGCGCCAGACCAACTGGAAGGACCTGGACTATCTGATCGTCGACATGCCCCCCGGCACCGGCGACATCCAGCTCACCCTCTCTCAGCGCGTGCCCATGACCGGCGCCGTGATCGTCACCACGCCGCAGGACATCGCGCTGCTCGACGCCAAAAAAGGCATCAAGATGTTCGAGAAGGTCGGCGTGCCGATCCTGGGCATCGTCGAAAACATGGCCGTGCATGTGTGCAGCAACTGCGGCCATGTGGAGCACATCTTCGGGGCCGACGGCGGCAAGAAGATGGCCGCCGAGTACGGCATGGACTACCTGGGCGCGCTGCCTCTGGACATCCAGATCCGCCAGCAGGCCGACAGCGGCAAACCCACCGTGGTGGCAGACCCCGACGGCGAAGTCGCGACGATCTACAAGACCGTCGCGCGCCAGATGGCCATCAAGATTGCCGCCAAGGCCAAGGATTTCTCGTCAAAGTTTCCTTCGATCAAGATTTCGAAGGATACGTGAGGGTTGGGGGTTGATTTCCAAGGGAAATCAACCTCTTTCCAGCGTGGAATGGTCGTTGTTCGCTATTGATTCAGGATTTTTCTGGGGCGCTTGGCCGGGCCGCGACCCGGCTTGCCCCAAACGCTTTCGAAATTACTTAAATAACCATAGCTAGAAGAGGCCATCCCACGCTGGGGAAGTGCCAAAAGGTCTTGAAAATACTCCGGGCAGCGGCTCTCCGGCTTCGCCAGGCCGCCTCAGAGCCCGGTTGCTTCCTTCTCCCGCAACCTGAACCGCTGGATCTTGCCCGTCGCCGTTTTCGGCAGCTCGCTCACGAACTCGATGAAGCGCGGGTATTTGTAGGGCGCAAGGTGCTCCTTCACGAAGGCCTTGACCTCGGCTTCGGTCAGGGTCTGGCCGGTTTTCAGGACGATGAAGGCCTTGGTCTTGGCCAGGCCGTCGGTGTCCTTCTTGCCAACCACCGCACATTCAAGCACCGCCGGGTGCTGCATCACCGTGGCTTCGACCTCGAAGGGCGAGACGTAGATGCCGCTGACCTTGAGCATGTCGTCGTTGCGCCCGGCGTAGGTGTAATAGCCGTCGGCGTCGCGCGTGTATTTGTCGCCGCTTTTGGTCCAGACGCCCTGGAAGGTGTCGCGCGATTTCTCGCGGTTGTTCCAGTACATCAGCGCCGACGTCGGGCCGCTCACAAACAGGTCGCCGATCTGGTTGGCGCCGCTCACCACTTCGCCGTTCTCGTTGCGCAACTCGATCTCGTAGCCTGGCACTGGCTTGCCGGTGGTGCCGTAGCGAACGTCGCCCGGACGGTTCGACAAAAAGACGTGCAGCATTTCGGTCGAGCCGATGCCGTCGATGATCTCGCAGCCGAAATGGCGGCTCCAGCGCTCGCCGATGTCGCGCGGAAGCGCCTCGCCAGCGGACGAGCACAGGCGCAGGCTGACCTGGGACTTCGCGGGCAGATCGGGCGAGGCCAGCATGCCGCCGTAGCCGGTGGGCGCGCCGTAAAACACCGTGGGACGGTTCTCGGTCATGCGCTTGAACACCGCCTGCGGCGTCGGCCGCTCGGCCATCAGCACCACGCTGGCGCCCACGCTCAAGGGGAAAGTCAGCGCGTTGCCCAGGCCGTAGGCAAAGAACAGCTTGGCGGCAGAGAACACCACGTCCGATTCGCGCAGGGCCAGCACGTTCTTGCCGTACAGCTCGGCCGTCCAGTAAAGGTTGCCCTGGGTGTGGACCGTGCCCTTGGGCTTGCCGGTGGACCCCGAGGAATAGAGCCAGAAGGCGGCCTCGTCGGCGAGGGTGTCCGCAGGCTTCACCATGGGTGCATGGCCCGATGTGACGCTGGCAAAGTCGACCGCGCCTTCGGGCAGCGCGGCAGTCGGGCGCGACACGACCAGCGTCCTGAGCTCGTGCGGTCCCTGCGCCATGGCGGCCTGCAGCGTGGGTAGCAGCGCGCCCGACACCAGGGCGGCCTGGGCTCGGCTGTGGTCCAGCATGAAGGCGTAATCCTCGGCCGTGAGCAGGGTGTTCAGCGCCACCGGCACGACGCCGGCGTACAGAGCGCCCAGAAAGCCGACGACCCAGTCGCAGCTGTCGTGCATCAGCAGGAAGACCCGGTCTTCGCGGCGCAGGCCCAGTGCGACGAGGCCGCTGGCGAAGCGCTGCACCTGATCGGCGAGTTCCCCATAGGTGAGGGTGCCGAGGTCGTCGATCAGGGCGGTTTTGCCGGCGCGCGTCGCGTTGAGGGTGATCAGGTGCTGAGCAAAGTTGAAACGGGCCGGGGGCGGCAGGATGTTGGCGAGCATGGCGTGGGGTTCCAAAAAATGTTCAGCAGGGCGCTCTGCAGGGCTGGACGCTGAAGCCGGGGCGAAAACAGGTCAAATAATTCAGGCGAAACGGCGTGAAGCGCCGGACTTTCTTGTATAAATGCATTATTGTGCTTCCACCATAATATGCATTAAAGTGCATGTCAAGCGCAATAGTTGAGTTTCTGACCGGGGGTTTTCCCGGGCAAGCTCGCCGTTGGAGTGCAAGTGATGACGACTGAATTGATGGATCGAGGCGACGCGGCAGGCGACGCCCAGCCGGATCCGGCCGCGCCCGGGGCGGAAGTCCGCAACCCGTTTCTGGTCGCGCTCGGCGAGCGGGTGCGCACCCTGCGTTCACGCCGCGGCATGACGCGCAAGGCCGTGGCGCTGGCGGCCGACGTGTCCGAGCGGCACTTGGCCAATCTTGAGTACGGCACCGGCAACGCCTCCATCCTGGTGCTGCTGCAGGTGGCGCAGGCACTGCACTGCACGCTGGCCGAACTTCTCGGCGACATCACCACGTCCTCGCCCGAGTGGCTGTTGATCCGCGAGTTGCTGGAGCACCGCAACGAAGCCGACCTGCGCCGGGCCCGTCAGGCACTGGCGGAACTGATGGGCGCCGGTAGTGACGACCGCACCCGTCATGCCCGCATTGCGTTGATCGGCCTGCGCGGCGCGGGCAAGAGCACGCTGGGCAAGCGCCTCGCCGATGATCTGGGCTACGCCTTCATAGAGCTGAGCCGCGAGATCGAGAAGTTTGCCGGCTGCGGCATCAGCGAGATCCACAACCTGTATGGCGCCCACGCCTACCGCCGCTACGAGCGCCGGGCGCTCGAAGAGGCGATCCAGATCTACCCCGAGGTGGTGATCGCCACCCCGGGCGGGCTGGTGTCGGATTCGGCCAACTTCAACCTGATGCTGTCGCACTGTTACACCGTCTGGTTGCAGGCCGACCCGGCAGACCACATGACACGCGTGGCCGCGCAGGGCGACATGCGGCCCATGGCGGGCAACAAGGAGGCCATGGAAGACCTCAACCGCATCCTGGAGGGGCGCTCCGCGTTCTACTCCAAGGCCGATCTGGCCTTCAACACCAGCCAGTACAAGCTCGATGAGGGCTTCGCAGCCTTGCGTGCCCAGGTGCGCAAGGAGTTGAAGTTGCCAGTGTGAGGCAAGGTGTGAGGTGGAAATTGGAAACATGCATAAAAATGCATTTGACAAGTCGAAATACATGCACTATTATTCACATCACTGCAGTCGACTGCACTGAGTAAGTCCCTTCTTCATCCCATCTTTTGCCGCCCAGGAGCCCAACATGTCGTCGAACCCGATCGTGGATTACCAGACCAGCCCATCTCAGTACAAGCACATCAAGCTGGCCTTCGATGGTGCCATCGCCACGCTGTCGATCGACATTTCCGAAGACGGCGGCATCCGCCCAGGTTACAAGCTCAAGCTCAACTCCTACGACCTGGGCGTGGACATCGAGTTGTACGACGCGCTCAACCGCATCCGCTTCGAGCACCCCGAAGTGCGCACGGTGGTCGTCACCAGCGCGCGCGACCGCATCTTCTGCTCCGGTGCCAACATCTTCATGCTTGGCCTGTCCAGTCATGCCTGGAAGGTCAACTTCTGCAAGTTCACCAACGAGACCCGCAACGGCATTGAAGATTCCAGCCGGCATTCCGGCCTGAAGTTTGTCGCCGCCCTCAACGGCGCCTGCGCCGGCGGTGGCTACGAGCTGGCCCTGGCCTGCGACGAGATCGTGCTGGTCGATGACCGCTCTTCCACCGTCTCGTTGCCTGAAGTGCCGCTGCTCGGCGTGCTGCCCGGCACCGGCGGCCTTACCCGCGTGACCGACAAGCGCCATGTGCGCCACGACCTGGCCGACATCTTCTGCACCACCTCCGAAGGCGTGCGCGGCCAGCGTGCCGTGGACTGGCGTCTGGTGGACGCCATCGCCAAGCCCCAGCAGTTCCAGCAGGTGGTGCGTGAGCGCGCCGAGAATTTCGCCGCCCAGAGCGACCGCCCCGCCAACGGCAAGGGCGTGATCCTGACCCCGCTGGTTCGCACGCTGGAAGCCGACCGCGTGGCCTATCAGCATGTCACGGTCGAGATCGACCGCGCCCGCCGCGCCGCCACCTTCACCGTCAAGGCCCCCACCGGCGCGCAGCCGGCCGACATCGCGGCGATCGAAGCCGCTGGCGTCGTCTGGTGGCCGCTGCAGATGGCGCGCGAACTCGACGACGCCATCCTGCACATGCGCACCAACGAGCTGGAAATGGGCACCTGGGTGCTCAAGACCACCGGTGACGCCGCCGCCGTGCTGGCCTCGGATACCGTGCTGCTGGCAAACAAGGACCACTGGCTGGTGCGCGAGACCATAGGCCTGCTGCGCCGCACGCTGGCGCGCCTGGACGTGTCCTCGCGCAGCCTGTTCGCACTGATCGAAGAGGGCTCCTGCTTTGCCGGCACCCTGGCCGAACTGGCCTTCTGCGCCGACCGCGCCTACATGCTGGCCCTGCCGGACGACGCCGAAAAGGCGCCCAGGCTCACCTTGAGCGAAATGAACTTCGGCTTCTTCCCGATGGTCAACGACCAGTCTCGCCTGCAGCGCCGTTTTTATGAAGAAAGCGCGCCGATGGAGGCCGCCCGCAATGCCATCGGCCGGGCGCTGGACGCTGACGCCGCGCTGGCTCTGGGCCTGGTGACCGCCGCCCCCGACGACATCGACTGGGCCGACGAGGTGCGGCTGGCGCTGGAGACGCGCGCCGCCATGTCGCCCGACGCGCTGACCGGCCTGGAAGCCAACCTGCGCTTCAGCCAGAAGGAAAACATGGCCACGCGCATCTTCGGCCGCCTGACCGCATGGCAGAACTGGATCTTCCAGCGCCCCAACGCCGTCGGCGAGAAGGGCGCGCTCAAGGTCTATGGCAAGGGCGAGAAAGTCGCCTTCGACATGAACCGCGTCTGATTCATCAGTTGTGCCGCAGGTTTCCCGGTGGGGCCTGTGGCAACCGAAATGGAGTCCACCGTTGATCGTCATCACCTCAACTGAACAGGAAGCATCATGAGCAGCATCAACTACAGCGAAAAGATCCCCAACAACATCAACCTGGCCGAAGACCGCACGCTGCAGCGCGCGCTCGAGCAGTGGCAGCCCAACTTCCTGAACTGGTGGGACGACATGGGCCCGGACGGTTCGCAGAACTTCGACGTCTACCTGCGCACCGCCGTCAGCGTGGACCCGCAGGGCTGGGCCCAGTTCGGCCACGTGAAGATGCCCGACTACCGCTGGGGCATCTTCCTGAACCCGGGCGAGGCCGACCGCAAGATTCATTTCGGCGACCACAAGGGCGAGGCCGCATGGCAGGACGTGCCCGGCGAGCACCGTGCCAACCTGCGCCGCATCATCGTGACGCAGGGCGACACCGAGCCGGCGTCGGTCGAGCAGCAGCGCCACCTCGGCCTGACCTGCCCCAGCCAGTACGACCTGCGCAACCTGTTCCAGGTGAACGTGGAGGAAGGCCGCCACCTGTGGGCCATGGTCTACCTGCTGCACAAGTACTTCGGCCGCGACGGCCGCGAGGAGGCCGAGGGCCTGCTCGAGCGCCGCAGCGGCAACGCCGACAACCCGCGCATCCTGCAGGCGTTCAACGAGAAGACGCCGGACTGGCTGAGCTTCTTCATGTTCACCTACTTCACCGACCGCGACGGCAAGTTCCAGCTCTGTGCGCTGGCAGAGAGCAGTTTCGACCCGCTGGCCCGCACCACCAAGTTCATGCTGACCGAGGAAGCGCATCACATGTTCGTCGGCGAGTCTGGCGTGGGCCGCGTGATTGCCCGCACCTGCGCGGCCATGAACGAACTCAAGACCGACGACGTGGGCAAGCTGCGCGCCGCCGGCGTGATCGATCTGCCGACGATCCAGCGCTACATCAACTTCCACTTCAGCGTGACCATCGACCTGTTCGGCGCCGACCAGTCGAGCAACGCCGCCGCCTTTTACAGCTCCGGCCTGAAGGGCCGCTACGAGGAAGGCAAGCGCACCGACGACCACGTTCTCAAGGGCAACACCTACAAGATCCTGGACGTCGTGAACGGCCAGCTCGTCGAGAAGGACGTGCCCATGCTCAACGCGCTCAACGAAGTGCTGCGCGACGACTACATCAAGGACTCCGTCGGCGGCGTCGACCGCTGGAACCGCCTGATCGAGAAGGCCGGCATCCCGTTCAAGCTGACCGTGCCGCACAAGGCCTTTCACCGCAGCATCGGCACGCTGGCCGGCGTCAAGGTCGCGCCCGATGGTCGCGTGGTGTCCGATCAGGAGTGGAACGCCAGGGTCGGCGAGTGGCTGCCGTCCGCCGAAGACCGCGCCTACGTCGCCAGCCTGATGGGCCGCGTGATCGAGCCCGGCAAGTTCGCCAACTGGATCGCGCCGCCGGTGATGGGCATCAACCGCCAGCCGGTGGATTTTGACTACGTTCGGTTCAACTGAACGCTCCTCGGTCTGTTGCCGCCAGCGCTCTTTGAATCCGCTGCCGGCCACGGGCATGTGCCGCCGCTCATGTCCCCCGACCTGAGGCTTGCGCCTCGGGTCTCCTCCTTGACTTCGCTATGGCACACGCCCGCACCCTGCAGCTGCGTACGGTGTCGCTTGCCGGCCCATCAATACGCGGCGCAGGATCGGGTGGTTGGGGTGGACTGCGCAGTGAGGTCAAGGAGGAGGCCAAAGGCCGGGGGACACGAACGAAGCAGTGCACACCAGCCGCCTGATCCGTACACCCAGCCGAGCGTTCCTGAAGTAAAGTAGTCCCAAGAAAAGAGAGGCACAACATGACCGCAGCCGTCATCAAGCAGCACCTGATCGACCCCGAGATTTGCATCCGATGCAACACCTGCGAGGCAATCTGCCCGGTCGGCGCCATCACGCACGATTCGCGCAACTACGTGGTCAAGGCCGACGTCTGCAATCTGTGCATGGACTGCATCTCGCCGTGCCCCACGGGCTCGATCGATAACTGGCGCATGATGCCGCGCGCCAAGGCCTATCCCATCGAAGAGCAGCTGCTCTGGGACGAGCTGCCGGCTGAACTCTCGGCCGATGAGCTGGCTGCGGCGGGCGTGTCCGAGAGCGAGGTGACGCAGGCTGCCGAGCAGACGCCCGCCGTCGCTGCGACAGACGCCACGGGCCAGACAACGTTCAATTCCGCGGCTTACGGCGCCACCCTGCCGCCGTGGTCGGCCGCCCATGCGTACACCAACCTCTACGGCCCCAAGGCAGAGAAAGCAATCACCGCGACCGTTGCGGGCAACGTGCGCGTCACCGAAGTCGGCAAGGAGTACGACACGCACCACATCGTGCTCGACTTCGGCGCCATGCCCTTCCCGGTGCTCGAAGGCCAGTCGATCGGCATCGTTCCACCCGGCACGGATGCCGGCGGCCGTCCGCACCACGCGCGCCAGTACTCGATCGCCAGCCCGCGCAACGGCGAGCGGCCCGGCTACAACAACCTGTCGCTGACCGTCAAGCGCGTGCTCGAAGACCACCAGGGCCAACCGGTGCGCGGCGTCGGCTCCAACTACCTGTGCGACCTCAAGGTGGGCGACAAGGTGCAGGTGATCGGCCCGTTCGGCGCGAGCTTCCTGATGCCGAATCACCCGCGCAGCCACATCGTGATGATCTGCACCGGCACCGGCAGCGCACCGATGCGCGCCATGACCGAGTGGCGCCGCCGCCTGCGCGCGTCGGGCAAGTTCGAGGGCGGCAAGCTGATGCTGTTCTTCGGCGCGCGCACCAAGGAGGAACTGCCCTACTTCGGCCCGCTGCAAAGCCTGCCGAAGGACTTCATCGACATCAATTTCGCGTTCTCCCGCACGCCAGGGCAGCCCAAACGCTACGTGCAGGACCTGATGCGCGAGCGCGCCGCCGACCTGGCCGCCCTGCTGCAGGATCCGAATGCGTGCTTCTACGTCTGCGGCCTCAAAGCCATGGAAGAGGGCGTGGTGATGGCGCTGCACGACGTCGCGCAAAACGCCGGCCTGAACTGGGAGGCGATCGGGCAGACCCTCAAGCGCGAAGGGCGCTTGCACCTGGAAACTTACTGAGCCTGGCGGCGCGGCTCAGGCGCCGTGGCGCAGGATGTCCGCCAGTACGGCGACGAAGCGCTGGTTGTCCGCCGCGGTGCCGACGGAGACGCGAATGAAGGTCTCGTAGCCGGCGTCCTTCCAGGGCTTGATGATGATGCCGCGGGCCAGCAAGGCCTCGGCCACGGGCCCGTTGGGTCGGCGCAAGTCCAGAAACAGGAAGTTGGCGGCGGACGGGGCCACCGTCACGCCCTGGGCGCGCAGTTGCGCGGCCATGAGGTCGCGCTGCGCCACGGCAGCCCGCACGCTGGTCGTCATGTGCTCCGGGTCGCCCCAGGCCGCCAGGGCGGCCACCTGGGCCGCCATGTTCACGTTGAAGGGTGTGCGCACCCGGTCGAGCATCTGGACCAGGCTCGCATCCGAGGCCAGCCCATAGCCCACCCGAAGTCCGGCCAGCCCCCAGGCCTTGGAGAAGGTGCGCAGCACGATCCAGGGGCGGTCCTCCTGGCGCAATCGGGCCAGCGCGTCCGGAAAACCGGGCGACAGGCTTGCGTA
The DNA here is from genome assembly GCA_011391595.1 of Hydrogenophaga sp. GTDB lineage: Bacteria > Pseudomonadota > Gammaproteobacteria > Burkholderiales > Burkholderiaceae_C > JAABQG01. Next base: position 2,707 of record JAABQG010000046.1, on the reverse strand, counting down.
TTCGTAGTAGGCCTCGTCGATCACCAGCAGCGTTTCGGGCGGGGCCGCCTGCACGACGCGCTCAAAAGCGGCATCGTCCAGCATGCACCCGACCGGATTGGAGGGGTTGCTCAGGATCGCCATTTTCGGCGGGCGCGCGCCGCCGGCCAGGGCTTCGCACCACGCGGGGACGTCGAACTCCATGGCCGCTGTGACCGGCACCATCTCCACCTGCGCGCCCATCATGCGGGGATAGATCTCATGCAGACCGAAGGAGGGCAGCAAGGTCACCACGCGATCACCGGGTGACAGGAAGGCCAGGCACAGCGCCTCCAGCAAATTCTCGGATCCGTTGCCGATGACGACCTCCGCGCTCTGCAGGCCCGTGCGCCCGGCAATGGCGGCGCGCAGGGCCAGGCAGTTCGCATCGGGGTAGCGGCCGGCAGTCTGTGCAAGCCCGCCCAGTGCATCCGCCACCGCCGGACTCGGGCCGGACGGATTTTCGTTGCTGCCCAGGCGGGCGATCTGGTCGACACCGTAGCGCTGGCGCACCACGTCGGAGGACAGCCCGGCGTTGTAAGCGGGAAGGTCCCGGACTTCCGGGCGGGCGATCTGGGAGATTCGATCAATCGTGGCGCTTGTCATGCAGGTACTTTCGTGGACTCGGGATGCAGATCGAAGACCTTGCCCGGGTTGAGCAGGTTCAGGGGGTCGAGCGCCTGCTTGATGGCGCGCATCACCGCCAGCTCCGAGGGCGAACGGCTCAGGTGCAGGTAGGGCTTCTTGTGCAAGCCGATCCCATGTTCGGCGGAGATGCTGCCCCCCCGGCTGGCCAGCAGTTCATAGACCAGGGCTTGCAGTTCGTGCGACACCTGTTCGGCCGCGTCGGCGTGGCCCAGCGAACGTGCGTCGGTGGTCAGGTGCAGGTTGCCGTCGCCCAGATGGCCGAAGCGCAGACTTCGGTGGCCGGGCCAGCGTTGCGACAGGGCCTCGATGCAGGCGTCGGCGAACTCACCGATCACCTCGATGGGCAGGCTGATGTCGAAGTTGACGGGGTCCATCTGCACCGGAAATTCCGCGCTGGCCTCGCGAATGCGCCACAGCGCCCTGGCCTGCGCCTGCGTCTGGGCCAGCACGGCATCCAGCACCAGGCCCTGGTCCATCGCTTGCGCCAGAACGGCTTGCAGGCTCCCGGCCAGTGCCGCCTCGTCGTTGCCGGTGACTTCGGCGAGCACGGCGAAGGGATAAGTCTGTCCGAACGGCGACGCCGTCTGGCTCCATTGCAGCGAGGTGGTGAAGAAATCCTCCCACATCAGTTCGAACGCCGCCAGCGCCCCCGGAAAGTTCGATTGCAGCAGGCGCAGCAGCCGGACCGCACTGGCGTAGTCGGGCAGGGCGACCAGCGCGCTCACCTTGGCGCGCTGGGCCGGGTGCAGCCGCAGGATGGCCCGGGTGATGATGCCCAGCGTGCCCTCGGACCCCACGAACCACTGCTTGAGGTCGTAGCCGGTGTTGTTCTTGATCATCGGCCGCATCATGTCCAGCACCGTGCCGTCGGCCAGCACCACTTCCAGGCCCAGAAGCTGTTCGCGCATCATGCCGAACTGCAGCACCCCGTTGCCGCCTGCGTTGGTCGCCAGGTTGCCGCCGATCTGGCAGGAGCCGCGAGCGCCCAGGTCTACGCCCAGCAACAGGCCGGCGGCAGCAGCCGCCTCCTGGGCCGCCTGCAGCGTGACCCCGGCCTGCAGCGTCAGGGTCGCCGAGCCAGGGTCCGACGGCTGCAGCGCGTTCATGCGCTCCAGGCACAGCGCCACCGCGCCGGTCTGCGGCATGGCGCCGCCCACCAGCCCGGTCAGGCCACCCTGTGGTACGACAGGCACCCGGTGCGCGTGGCACAGGCGAAGGGCCGTGGCGACGCCTTGGGTGTCGGTGGGGCGCAGCAGGGCCAGCGGACGCACCGCAGGCGCGCCGCTCCAGTCGGATTTATGGCGGGCTTCGATCGCATCGCCCACGCCCACCGAGGCGGGGCCCAGCGCGTCGATCAGCGCCTGGATGAAGCCGTCGGGGGCGGTAGTACCCGGATGCATGTCAGGGCCGCGCCGGTTCGGCAAAACGCAGCACGGCCTGCAGCATGGCCTGCAGATGCGGCTGCACCTTTGCGGCGGTCTCTGGCAGGTAGTCGAACGGCATGCGCTCCTGCATGTAGGTGCACTGCGCCATTTCCATCTGGATGGCGTGCACACCGGTGTCGGGACGACCGTAGTGACGGGTGATGTGCCCGCCCTTGAAGCGGCCGTTGAGCACGGCGGTATAGCCCGGCGCGGCATTGGCGATCGCCAGCACGGCGTCGGCCAGCGCCGGGTCGCAACTCGCGCCATTGGCGGTGCCCAGGTTGAAGTCGGGCAGCCGGCCGTCGAAGAAGCGCGGAACCACCGAGCGGATCGAGTGGGCATCCCACAGGACGGCGACACCGTGGAGCGAACGGATGCGCGCCAGTTCGCCGGCCAGCTGCGCGTGGTACGGGTGCCAGACGGCCTCGCGGCGCGCGGCGATCTCCGCGTCGTCCGGGGCTTGCCCGGCCAGGTACAGCGGCGTTCCGTCGAAGGCATCCGTGGGGCACAGGCCCGTGGTGTCCTGCCCGGGGTAGAGGTTGGCGTTGTCCGGCGGGCGGTTCAGGTCCACCACGTAGCGCGAATGGGTCGCCCGCAGGATGGACGCGCCCAGCCCG
>JAABQG010000045.1 GCA_011391595.1 Hydrogenophaga sp. | reverse complement strand
ATCGGCACGCTGGAGGTCGAGGTGGACCGGCGCGGCAACGTGGTTTCAACGCACTGGCTGCGTGCGCCCAAGCATGCCCCTGAAGTGGTGGCCGAAATCGAACGCACGGCGCGCCAGGCAGCGCCCTACCCGGTTCCCGAGCGCCTGGGCAAGGTCACCTACACCGACACCTGGCTGTGGGACAAGAGCGGCCGCTTCCAGCTTGATACGCTGACCGAAGGCCAGGACTGAGCCAGCCCTCAGGCGCGTGCCGCCTTGGCACGCTCGCAGGCCAGCAGGATGCGTTCGGGCGTGGCCGGTGCGTCCAGATCAACGCGGGACTGATGCCCCGCTGACGCGCTCACCGCGTCACGCAAGGCGAAGTAGGCCGACAACGCCAGCATCAACGGGGGCTCCCCCACGGCCTTGCTGCGATAGGGCGTGGGCTTGACGTTCTGCCCGGCGAAAAGGCTCACCTTGAAGTGCTCGGGCACGTCGCCTGCCACCGGAATCTTGTAGGTGCTCGGGCCGTTGGTCAACAGCTTGCCTTTGTCGCTCCAGACGCACTCTTCCATCGTCAGCCATCCCATGCCCTGGACGTACGCGCCTTCGATCTGGCCCCGGTCGATGGCCGGGTTGATGCTCTGCCCCACGTCATGCACGATGTCCACGGCCTTCAGCCACCATTCGCCGGTGCGGGTGTCGATCTCCACCTCGCTCACGGCCGCGCCGTAGCAGAAGTAGTAGAAGGCGCGGCCCTGCAGCGTGGTGAAGTCGTATTTGATGTCGGGCGTCATGTAGAAGCCCGTACAAGACAGGCCAACGCGGTCCAGCCAGGCCTGCTTGACCAAGGTGTGCCAGGCCACCTGGCTGTCGGCATCATGTTGCCGGTGGCCCGGTACCGTCCGGGCGTGTCCCGCTACAAATTCAATAGCTTCCGGCTCACAACCCAGAAGCCTTGCCGCCACTGGCGCCAGCCGCGCGCGCAACTGCTCGCAGGCGTTGTTGATGGCCGCGCCGTTGATGTCGGCACCGCTGGACGCTGCCGTAGCGCTGGCGTTGGGCACCTTCTGCGTATCCGATGCGGTAACGCGCACCAGGCCCAGGGGAATACCTAGGCCATCAGCAGCAACCTGGGCCATCTTGGTGTTCAGGCCTTGGCCCATTTCGGTGCCGCCGTGGTTCACGCTGACCGAGCCGTCCTGGTAGATGTTGACCAGCGCGCCGCCCTGGTTGAGCATGGTGGCCGTGAAGCTGATGCCAAACTTGAGCGGCACCAGCGCCAGGCCGCGCCGGCGGTACTTGCTCTGGGCGTTGAAGCGGTTCACCGATTCGCGCCGCGCGCGGTAGCCGGCCTCGGCATCCACCTGGTCCATCACCTTGTCGCCGATCCAGTCCTCGATGACCTGCCCGTACTGCGTGGTCAGGGTCGTGACGTCGCCCGAGACTGACGGGTCGCGGTAGAGGTTGGCACGGCGCACGTCGAGCGCGTCCATGCCGAGCTTGTGCGCGATTTCCTCGATCACCGTCTCGATGCCGAACATGCCCTGCGGGCCGCCGAAGCCGCGAAACGCCGTGGCGCTTTGCATGTTCGTCTTGCAGCGGTGGCTGATGATATTGAGGTTCGGCAGGTGGTAGCAGTTGTCGATGTGCAGCACGGCGCGGTCGTTGACCGGGCCGGAATAGTCGGTGCTGTAGCCGCAGCGCGAAGCCAGCACCACGTCCAGGCCCAGGATACGACCGGTGTCGTCGAACCCGCAGTCGTAGTCGATGCGGAAGTCGTGGCGCTTGCCGGTGATGGTCATGTCGTCGTCGCGGTTGGCGCGCAACTTGACCGGCCGCTGCAGCTTGAATGCGGCCAGCGCCGCGCTCTGCGAGAAGATGCTGGAGTTGCCCTCCTTGCCACCGAATGCCCCGCCCATGCGGCGGCAGATCACTTCGACGTCATTGGCGTTCAGGTTCAACGCGGCGGCCGCTTCGCGCTGGTTGCCGTCCGGGTGCTGGGTGGAGACGTAGATCGTCAGCTGTCCATCCTCACGCGGAATGGCGTAGGCGATCTGCCCTTCAAGGTAGAACTGCTCCTGCTGGCCGCAGGTCGTGCGCCCGGTCACGCGGTGCGGCGCCGCGGCAATGGCCTGCTCCGGATGGCCGCGGGTGATGCCCTTGGGCGGCATGATGAAGCTCTGCTGCTCCATCGCCTGGTCGATCGTCAGGATCGCGGGCAGTTCCCTGACCAGCACCTTGGCCCGCCGCGCGGCTTCGCGGGCGTACAGCATGTCGCGCGCCACGATCACGGCCACGGGCTGGCCGACAAACTCAACCTTGCCGGCGGCCAGGAACGGGTCATCGTGCACGATGGGGCCACAGTTGTTTTCGCCCGGGATGTCGCGCGAGGTGAAGACGGCGACCACCCCGTGGATGGCCAGGATCGCGTCGCGGTCGATACCCTCGCCGATCAGCTCGCCGTGCGCCACGGGCGACAGCAGCAGCGCCGCAAACAGGGTGCCACGCACTTCAGGAATGTCGTCGGTGTAGGTCGCCTGGCCCGTGACGTGCAACAGCGCCGATTCATGGGCAAGCTCGCGGCCTTGTTCACCGAGGGGCAGCAGTTCTTTCAATGACACTGGGGCGTTCATGACGCGACCTCCGGGGCGGATTCAACGGATTCCTCGACAAAGCGCAGCACCAGGTTGCGGGCCACGAGCGAGCGATAAGCCCAGGTGGCGCGCAGGCCGTCACGGGCAGTGAAACTTGCGGCGATCGCCTGGTCGACTTCGGCGGCTGTGACGGCCTCAGGCGCCCGCCCACTGATCACCGCTTCAATCTTCGGTGCGCGGCACGGCGAAGGCGCCAGGCCGTTGAAGGCCAGCCGCACCTCGGTGAACTTGCCTTCCTTGAGCTGGTAGCGCAGCGCGCAGCAGGTGGCAGAGATGTCCTGCTCGAAACGCTTGCTGATCTTGTGGGCGCGGAACACCTCGCCGGTTTTCGGCCTGGGCAGGTCAATTGCTTCGATGAACTCGCCGGCCTGCAGCACGTTCTTCTTCTGGCCGGTATAGAAACTCTCCAGCATGACCGAGCGCGTCTTGTCCCCGCGGCGCAGCCGCAGACTGGCGCCCAAGGCCATCAGACAGGGCATGGTGTCACCGATCGGCGAACCGTTGGCAATATTGCCGGCCAGTGTGGCGACCGAGCGAACGGGCGGCGAGCCGAAACGGCGCAGCAGTTCGGCGAAGTCGGGCCAGGCATCGGCCACCAGCGCTTCAACCGCCGTCAGCGACACCTGCGCGCCGATGCGCCAGAAAGTCCCCTTGTCCTGCACCTGCCGCAGTTCAGCCACGTTGCCGAGGTACACGATGTACTCGGGCCGCCTGAACTGCTTGTTCACCGCCAGCCCGAACTCGGTGCTGCCGGCCAGCAGGGTGGACTGGGGGTGCTTGAGCAGGTAGTCGGCCACTTCGGCCACGGTCGCCGGGGAAACGAAGACATTGCCCTTGCGCGTGCGCACCACGGGCTGCACCACGATGTCGCCATCCAGCGTGTAGGTGGGTTCTGAAGGCCGCCGGATCTCACGCAGCAGTGGCAGATCGGCGGCGTCGTCAATTTTCAAAAGAGTGGCGGGCGCCTCGCAGGCCTTGAGCGCCGCGTCGATGATCGGCCGGTAGCCGGTGCAGCGGCACAGGTTGCCGCTCAAGGCTTCCTGGATGGCGGACCGGTCGGGTTCGGGCACCGTCTGCACCAGACCGGTCAGGCTCATGACGATGCCGGGCGTGCAAAAGCCGCACTGGGAGCCGTGGCAGGCCACCATCGCATCCTGCACCGGGTGCAGGCTGCCATCCGGACGCTTCAGGCTTTCCACGGTCTTCACGGACTTTCCATCCAGTGTGGGCAAGAGTTGGAGGCAACTGTTGACTGGAACGTAGTTCACTGCCGTGCCGTCGCCGTTCAGCTCGCCCACCAGCACCACACAGGCGCCGCAGTCGCCGTCGGCACAGCCCTCCTTGGTGCCTGTCCGGTGCAACTGCTCGCGCAGATAGTCGAGAACGGTCGTGGTGCGGCGCTCGCCTTCGGCGTCGACGATCCTGCCGTCGAGCACGAATCGCACGGTATTGGTCGCTTGTGTCATGGTGTGGGGCAGCGGTTGTAAACCGGTGATTCTATTTTTGCCACCATCTGGATACTATATGAAATTACATATAGTCTTCCCAGCCCCCCGGACTCACGAACCGCGATAGGTCGAGTAGCTCCAAGGGCTGACCAGCAGGGGCACGTGGTAATGCTCATCCACATGCGCCACGCCGAAATCCAGACTGACGCGGTTCAGGAAATTCGGCTCCGGCAGCACCACACCGCGCGCCTTGAAATAACCCGCCACGTCAAACACCAGCCGGTAAGTGCCGGCCTTCAGACTGGCGTTGTCGTACAACGGTCCGTCGGGGTTGCGACCATCGGCGTTGAGCTCAAACTGCTTGACCAGCGTGGCCTCGTCCCCGTGCGTGACGAAAAGCGCCACCGTCATGCCGGCAGCGGGCGTGCCGTGCATGGTGTCCAGAACGTGTGTACTTAATCCCATCACAAGCTCCCATCCATAAAAAACCGATTCGGTGGACCAAAGTGTATACACTTTTTGAATTTCGTTCTATGATGCCCGCATGGAAACATCGACCACAGGTTTCATCGTCGAGGCGCTGACCAAGGCCATTGTCGAGCATCGCCTGCAGCCTGGCAGCAAGCTGGCCGAGCAGAAACTCGCCGACCATTTTGGCGTCTCGCGCACTCTGGTCCGCCAGGCACTTTTTCAGCTTTCGCAGAACCGCCTGATCACGATGGAGCCCGCGCGCGGCGCCTTCGTGGCCGCACCCTCGGTGAATGAAGCCAGGGAGGTATTTGCCGTGCGCCGCATGCTGGAGGCCGAAATGACACGCGCCTTCATGCGCGAAGTCACACCTGCCAAGCTGCAGGCGCTGAAAGATCATCTGGCCGAGGAGCACGGGGCTGTCATCCGGGAGGACGTGCCCGGCCGCACCGAACTGCTCCGCGACTTCCACGTACGCATCGCCGAACTCATGGGCAATGAAGTCCTGGCGCAGCTGCTGGGCGAGCTGATCTCCCGCTGTGCGCTGATCACGCTGATGTACCAGACCCACAGTGCCGCCGAACACTCCAGCGAAGAGCATGCGGCCATCGTCAGCGCGATGGCCGCCGGCGACGAAACACTGGCCGTGCAACTGATGAACGACCACCTGGCCCATGTCGAGGCCAGCCTGACCTTTGACCGCAAGGTGCCAACCCACGACATTGCATTGGCGCTGTCCTGATCTTCCAAAATTGCGAATGCAATCTCCACCCACCATGACCGGCCCCTCCTCTCCCCCCTACCCGCGCGACCTCGTTGGCTACGGTCGCGACGTGCCGCATGCCCAGTGGCCCCGCGGCGCGCGTATTGCCGTGCAGTTCGTTCTGAACTACGAAGAAGGCGGTGAAAACAACGTGTTGCACGGCGACCCGACTTCGGAGACCTTTTTGTCCGAACTGGTCACCGCGCAGGCTTACGAAAACCGCCACATGACGATGGACTCGATGTACGAGTACGGCTCGCGCGCGGGGGTCTGGCGCATCCTGCGGGAATTCGAGCGCCGCAAGCTCCCGCTCACTTTGTTTGGTGTGGCCATGGCCCTGGAACGCTACCCGGAGTTGACGCAGGCCTTCATGGAACTGGGCCACGAGATCGCCTGCCACGGTTTCAAGTGGATCCACTACCAGAACCTGCCGGAGGCCACCGAGCGACGGCACATCGCCATTGCCAGCCACATCCTCAAGGACATGACCGCGGGCAAATGGCCGCTGGGCTGGTATACCGGGCGCGACAGCCCGAACACCCACCGGCTGGTGGCCGACCAGGGCGGCTATGAGTACGACAGCGACTACTACGGCGATGACCTGCCGTTCTACATGCCCGTAACGAAAACCGACGGCACGCTGGTTCAGCAACTCATCGTGCCCTATTCGCTGGACACCAACGACATGCGCTTTGTGCAGGCCCAGGGCTTCAACACGGGCGAGCACTTCCTGACCTACCTCAAGGACAGCTTCGACGTGCTCTATGCCGAGGGCGACCCCGACGGTCTGAATCGCCCCAAGATGATGAGCATCGGCATGCATTGCCGCCTGCTCGGCAAGCCGGGACGCTTTGGCGCGCTGCAGAAGTTTCTGGACCACGTGCAGCGCCATGAGCATGTCTGGATCTGCCGGCGAATCGACATCGCACGGCACTGGAAACAGGTCCATCCCTTCACCGACTCCGTTTGAGGCGCACCATGCCCCTGACCCTTGCCCAACTGAATGCGGCGCCGATCCATGAGGCCGCGCAAATGCTCGACGGCCTGTACGAGCACTCCCCATGGATTGCCCAGGCCGCGTTGGCGCAACGCCCTTTTTCTTCGGTGGCCCACCTGAAACACACCATGACGCAGGTGCTGGACGCGACCGGGCGCGAAGCGCAGCTCGCGCTGGTCCGCGCCCACCCCGAACTCGCAGGCAAGGCCATGGTCAGCAATACGCTGACAGCCGAATCCACAAATGAGCAGAACAAGGCCGGCCTGACGAACTGCACCCCGGCCGAGCTGGCGCAGATCCAGCAGCTCAACGCCGACTACAACACGAAGTTCGGCTTCCCCTTCATCCTGGCGGTGCGCGGGCCGCGCGGCACCGGTCTGTCAAAGCAGGAGATCATCGATACCTTCGAACGCCGCGTGCACAACCATCCGGACTTCGAACTGCAGGAAAGCCTGCGCAACATCCACCGCATCGTGGAGATCCGCCTGAACGACAAATTCGCCGTCGAACCGACCCAGGGCAACCACGTCTGGGACTGGTCGGAAGAACTCGCGCAGCACAGTGACCCCGGATTCAAGGAAGCCGGCCAGCTCACGGTGACCTACCTCACCGAGGCCCACCGCACCTGCGCCCAGCGCCTGTCTTGGTGGATGAAGGAAAGCGGCTTTGACGAGGTGGCGGTGGACGTGGTGGGCAACGTGGTCGGCCGCTACCACGGCGCCGACCCAGTGGCCCCACTGCTGATGACCGGCTCCCACTTTGACACCGTGCGCAATGGCGGCAAGTACGACGGGCGCCTGGGCATCTTCGTACCCATGGAGTGCGTGCGCGCGCTTGCCGCCAGCGGACGGCGTCTGCCCTTTGGCATCGAGGTCGTCGGCTTTGCCGAGGAGGAAGGCCAGCGCTATAAGGCGACCTTCCTCGGCTCCGGTGCGCTGACGGGCGACTTCCAGCCCGAGTGGCTGGACCAGGTCGATGCCGACGGCATCTCCATGCGCGAAGCGATGAAGCAAGCCGGCCTGCCGGCCACGCTCGAGGCCATTGCCACCCTGCGCCGCGATCCCTCGCGCTACCTCGGCTTCGTCGAAGTTCACATCGAACAAGGGCCGGTACTCAATGAGCTCAACCAGCCGCTGGGCATCGTCACCTCGATCAACGGCAGCGTGCGCTATGCGTGCGAGGTCATCGGCATGGCCAGCCACGCCGGCACGACGCCGATGGACCGCCGGCGCGACGCCGCCGCCGCCGTGGCCGAGCTGATCCTCGCGGCAGAGAGGCGCGCTGGCGCCGACGGCGACTCCGTGGCCACCGTCGGCCAATTGCTGGTGCCCAATGGGTCGACCAACGTGGTGCCGGGGCGCTGCCAGTTCACGCTGGACCTGCGCGCCCCGACCGATGCACAGCGCGATGCGATGGTGACCGAAGTGCTCGCGACCCTGGCGGAAATCTGTGTCCGGCGACAGCTGCGCTACACGGTGGAAGAAACCATGCGCGCCGCCGCCGCGCCCAGCGCGCCCGCTTGGCAGCAACGCTGGGAAAAGGCGGTGACCTCTCTCGGCCTCCCGGTACACCGCATGCCCAGCGGCGCAGGGCACGACGCGATGAAACTGCACGAAGTCATGCCGCAGGCAATGCTGTTCGTGCGCGGCCAGAACTCAGGCATCAGCCACAACCCGCTGGAAAGCACCACCAGCGACGACATGCAACTGGCAGTGGACGCTTTTTCCGCGCTGCTGGACCAACTCGCCAACCCTCCTGACTGATTGAAAGTGGATTTGCCATGAAACCCTATGAGCAACTGGATGCCTGGATCGACGCCCACTTTGATGAGCAGGTGCGCTTCCTGCAGGAGTTGATCCGCGTACCGACCGATACCCCGCCCGGCAACAATGCGCCGCACGCCGACCGCGCCGCCGAACTCCTGCGCGCCATGGGTCTGGACGCTGAGAAACACCCGGTGCCGGAGGCCGAAGTGCGCGCTGCCGGACTGGAAAGCATCACCAACCTGCTGGTGCGACGCACCTACGGCCCCGGCAAGACCGTGCTGCTCAACGCGCACGGCGATGTGGTCCCGCCTGGCGAAGGCTGGACGCACGATCCCTACGGCGGCGAGGTCGAGGACGGCAAGATTTACGGCCGCGCCTCGGCCGTGAGCAAGTGCGATTTTTCAACCTACGCCTTTGCGGTGCGCGCACTAGAGGCCGTGGCCCGGCCAAAGGCCGGCAAGGTCGAACTGTTGTTCACGTATGACGAGGAGTTTGGCGGCGAAGTCGGCCCGGCCTGGCTGCTCAAGTACAAGGTGATCCACCCCGACCTGATGATCGCCGCCGGCTTCAGCTACCAGGTCATCACCGCGCACAACGGCTGCCTTCAGATGGAAGTCACCGTGCACGGCAAGATGGCGCACGCCGCCATTCCTGATTCGGGCGTGGATGCGCTTCAGGCGGCGGTCCATATCCTCAACGCCCTGTACGCGCAGAACACGCTTTACAAACAGGTCTGCTCCAAGGTCGAAGGCATCACGCATCCGTACCTGAACGTGGGCATGATCGAGGGCGGCACCAACACCAACGTGATCCCCGGGCGCGTGAGTTTCAAATTGGATCGTCGCATGATTCCCGAGGAGAATCCGGCCGAAGTGGAAGCCACGCTGCGCCAGGTGATTGCCGAGGCCGCTGCACAGCAGCCTGGCATCACCGTGGACGTCAGGCGCATCCTGCTGGCCAACGCGATGAAACCCCTGATGGGCAACAAGCCGCTGGTGGAAGCGATCCAGAAACACGGCCAGGCGGTGTTTGGCGAAGCCATTCCAGCCTTGGGCACCCCCCTGTACACCGACGTGCGCCTGTTTTGCGAGGCCGGCATTCCCGGCGTGATCTACGGCGCCGGACCACGCACCGTGCTGGAGTCGCACGCCAAGCGGGCTGATGAACGGCTCGACCTTGAGGACCTGCGCCGCGCCACCAAGGTCATCGCCCGCACCTTGCACGATCTGCTGGCCTGAAAAGGCGCCGGACAAGGGCCGCCTCTCAGGGTGCTGCCGGTCGCCGGAACGGGCGGCTTTTTTGCGTGGCCGTCCGGCCCAAGTTCTCCTGCACCCGATTCTCGAAGGCAGCCCTCGCCGACCTTGCCCCTATTACAACTACCCAGGTCAAAACACAACCACCCGATTCAGGCGCATTTCCTCGGGTCACCCTGTATACGAAATTTACCATATTTTGTATACAGTTATGTCGACCCTCTTAACAAAAGCCGCAGGAGAAATGCATGACCGCTTCCGTACACCCCGTTGACGAACGCCTGCCCACGGGCAAACTGGCCGCTTTGGGACTGCAGCACGTGCTGGTCATGTACGCCGGCGCAGTGGCCGTTCCACTGATCGTGGGACGTGCGCTCAAGCTCAGTCCGGAGCAGGTGGCCATGCTGATCTCGGCCGACCTGTTCTGCTGCGGCCTGGTCACGCTGATCCAGTCGCTGGGCGCCACCCAATGGTTCGGCATCAAGCTGCCGGTGATGATGGGCGTGACCTTTGCCTCGGTGGCACCGATGGTGGCGATGGCCAACAGCAACCCGGGCGTGGCGGGCGCCGGCCTGATCTTCGGATCAATCATCGGTGCGGGGGTGATCTCGATCCTGATCGCGCCGATCGTGAGCCGCATGCTGCGCTACTTCCCGCCGGTGGTCACCGGCACCATCATTGCCGTGATCGGCATCAGCCTGATGCGCGTCGGCATCAACTGGATCTTCGGCAACCCCTTCGGCCCCACAGCCCCCAGTGTCGTGAGTCCCGAGCACGCCAAATGGCTGGCCGATGTCGGCAGCCTGGCCAACGCCAGCGTCACGCCTGCTGCCCCGATGGTGGCTGCCTCGACGCCTGCCTCCGGGGCCTCGGCCGCGGTCCTCACGGCGGTGCCGGCCATCCCCAAGGGCCTGGCGCTGGTGGGCAGCGTGCCCAACCCGAAATACGCGCAGTTGTCGCACATCGGCATCGCCACGCTGGTGCTGGTGTCGATCCTGCTGATCGCCAAGTACGCCAGAGGCTTCGTGGCCAACATCTCGGTGCTGCTGGGCATCATCATCGGCGCCGTCGTGGCCGCCGCGGCGGGCCTCATGACTTTCGAAAAAGTGGCCAAGGCCGGCTGGTTCGACCTGGTGCTGCCCTTCGAGATCGCCGGCCCCGTGTTCGACCCCATCCTGATCCTGACCATGACCCTGGTGATGATCGTGGTGATGATCGAGTCCACCGGCATGTTCCTGGCCCTGGGCGACATGACCGGCAAGAAGATCGACCAGAAGATGTTGTCCGCAGGCTTGCGCACCGACGGCCTGGGCACCCTGATCGGCGGCATCTTCAACACCTTCCCCTACACCAGCTTCTCTCAGAACGTGGGGCTGGTCGGCGTCACCGGCGTCAAGAGCCGCTTCGTCTGCGTGGCCGGCGGCATCATCCTGATCGTGCTCGGCCTGCTGCCCAAGATGGCGGCCCTGGTGGAATCGCTGCCGACTTTCGTGCTCGGCGGCGCCGGCCTGGTAATGTTCGGCATGGTGGCCGCCACCGGCATCCGCATCCTGTCCAACGTCGACTACAAGACCAACCGCAACAACCTGTTCATCGTCGCCATCTCGATCGGCATCGGCATGATCCCGCTGATTGCGCCCAACTTCAAGCAGTGGATGCCGCACAGCATCCATCCGCTGATCGAGTCCGGCATCCTGCTGTCGTCGATCTGCGCGGTGGCACTGAACCTGTATTTCAACGGCGCCCAGGGCGACGGGTCGGAAGCGGTTGAAGCCGCCAAGCAGGCCGACGCCCACTGACCCACCCACTGAACCGCCAGCGCCAGGCCGCCGCGAGGCGGGCGGCCCGTGCGCACCGCGAACCAATCACGCCACGGTATTGACGCAAGTCGTCATTGCGGCAACTACTGACACGATCCCCCCGCCATTTGCAGTAGGCTCGTGCCCCGAGGCTGCCGTGTCAGCCCGACAAGAGGAGATTCAATGAGCGACAAACTTTCCCCGGCCGAGACGGCCTTGCGCGATGCTGCGCGTGACTACCACCGCCTGCCGACGCGCGGCAAGATCTCGGTCAACGCCACCAAGCCCCTGTCCAACCAGCGAGACCTGTCGCTGGCCTACTCGCCCGGTGTGGCCTACCCATGCCTGGACATCCAGGCCGACCCCTCGCTGGCGCACGAGTACACCTCGCGCGGCAATCTGGTCGGCGTGATCACCAACGGCACCGCCGTGCTAGGCCTGGGCAACATCGGGCCGCTGGCCGGCAAGCCGGTGATGGAGGGCAAGGGTTGCCTGTTCAAGAAGTTCGCCGGCATCGACGTGTTCGACATCGAACTGGCCGAGAACGACCCGGACAAGCTGGTCGAGATCATCGCGGCGATGGAGCCCACGCTGGGCGGCATCAACCTCGAAGACATCAAGGCGCCCGAGTGCTTCTACATCGAGCAGAAGCTGCGCGAACGCATGAACATTCCGGTGTTCCATGACGACCAGCATGGCACGGCCATCATTTCCGCGGCCGCCATGCTCAATGGCCTGGAGCTGGTGAGCAAGAAAATCGGCGATGTGAAAGTCACGGTCTCGGGCGCCGGTGCTGCAGCGCTGGCCTGCCTGGACGTGATGGTCGGCCTGGGTGTCAAGCGCGAAAACGTCTTTGTCTGCGACTCCAAGGGCGTGGTGTTCCACGGCCGTCCTGGTGGCTTCGACGACTCGAAGGCGCGCTATGCGCAGACCACCGAACTGCGCACGCTGGCCGATGTGGTGAATGGCGCAGACGTGTTCCTCGGCTGTTCGGCCGCCGGCGTATTGACGCCGGAAATGGTCAAGACCATGGCTCCGAGCCCGATCATCCTGGCGCTGGCCAACCCCGAGCCGGAGATCCGCCCGGAACTGGCCAAGGCGGTGCGCCCGGACTGCATCATTGCCACCGGCCGTTCGGACTACCCGAACCAGGTCAACAACGTGCTGTGCTTCCCCTACATCTTCCGCGGTGCGCTCGACTGCGGCGCGACCAAGATCACCGAAGCCATGAAACTGGCCTGTGTGCGCGAGATCGCGGACCTGGCCAAGGCCGATATCAGCGAGGAAGTGGCCAATGCCTACGCCGGCCAGGAGCTCGCCTTTGGCACTGACTACATCATTCCGAAGCCCTTCGACTCGCGCCTGATCATGCGCATTGCCCCGGCCGTGGCGAAGGCCGCCGAGGCCTCGGGCGTGGCCACCCGCCCGATAAAGGACATGGATGCCTACCGCCAGAACCTGTCGCGCTTCGTCTATGCCACTGGCATGCTGATGACGCCGGTCTTTGCCGCAGCCCGCTCGGCGCCCGCCGCGACCAAGCGCGTGGCCTATGCCGAAGGCGAGGATGAGCGCGTCCTGAGGGCCGTTCAGATGGTGATCGAGGACAAGCTGGCCCGCCCGATCCTGATCGGCCGCCCCGCCGTGATCGAGGCGCGCATCGCCAAGGCAGGCCTGCGCTTGCAGATCGGCAAGGACTTTGAGTGCGTCAACCCCGAGGACGACCCCCGCTTCCGCCAGTACTGGGAAACCTACCACAAGCTGATGGGCCGCCAAGGCGTGACGCCCGACGCCGCCAAGGCCGCCGTGCGCCGCTCCACCACCACCATTGCTTCACTGATGGTCAAGCTCGGCGACGCCGACGCCATGCTGTGCGGTCTGGTCGGCAAATTCGACGTGCACCTGGACCATATCCGCGACATCATCGGCCAGAAGCCGGGCAGCGCCGGCTTTGCCACGCTGAACGCCTTGATGCTGGAAAAGCAGACGCTGTTCGTCGCAGACACCTTCGTCAATGAGGACCCCAGCGCCGAACAACTCGCTGGCATTGCGCTGATGGCCGCCGAGGAGGTGCGCCGCTTCGGCCTGCCCCCCAAGGTGGCCTTCCTCTCGCACTCCAACTACGGCTCGTCCAACCGGCCCTCGGCGCGCAAAATGCGCCTGGCGCGCGACCTGTTTGCCGCCATGGCACCGGACGTGGAGTGCGATGGCGAACTGCACGGCGATGCGGCCCTGTCCGAGGACATCCGCTCGCACTCTCTGATGGAAACCACGCTTTCTGGCGAGGCCAACATCCTGATCTGCCCCAATCTGGACGCGGCCAACATCCTGTTCAACGTGCTCAAGATGACCGGTGGCCACGGTGTCACGGTGGGCCCCATCCTTCTCGGCGCGGCGGACACTGCCCACGTCCTGACGCCCTCGGCCACGGTTCGGCGGGTCGTCAACATGACGGCGCTGGCCGTCGCCGACGTCAACGCCGTGCGCTGACGCAAAGGCCTACCGGCATCAAAAGGGTGCGGCCGCACCCTTTTGGGGTTTTCATGGGCATGGAAAGACGCTCGCGTGGGTAACAATGGGTGGCTTGCGGTTGCCAGGATCGATTCGCCTGGCACCATTATTGCTCCCACCCCCGTTGTCAACCCTTCCCGCTGGAGTCCCCATGAAAAAACGCGCCTTCCTCAAATCCTCTTTTGCCCTGGCCGCAGCCCTGACGCTCGGCAGCGCACAGGCCCAGACCACCCCGATCAAGTTCCAGCTCGACTGGCGTTTTGAAGGCCCCTCGGCGCTGTTCCTGACCCCGGCAGCCAAAGGCTATTTCAAGGATGCCAAGCTCGATGTAGCCATTGATGCCGGCAACGGCTCGGGGGGCACCGTCACACGCGTAGCCTCCGGGGCCTACGACATGGGTTTTGCCGACCTCGCCGCGCTGATGGAGTTTCATGCCAACAACCCCGACGCGCCGAACAAGCCGGTGGCCGTCATGATGGTCTACAACGACACGCCGGCCTCGGTCATGGCCTTGCGAAAGTCAGGCATCAAGACCCCGACCGACCTGAACAACAAGAAACTTGGCGCCCCGGTGTTCGACGCCGGCCGCCGCGCCTTTCCGATCTTCGCCAAGGCCAACAACGTCACCGGCGTGGCCTGGACCGCCATGGACCCGCCGCTGCGCGAAACCATGCTGGTGCGCGGCGACGTCGACGCCATCACCGGCTTCACCTTCACCTCGCTGCTCAACCTCGAGGCGCGCGGCGTCAAGGCTGAAGAAATTGTGGTCCTCCCCTACCCTCAATACGGCGTCAAGCTCTATGGCAACGCCATCATTGCCTCGCCCAAAATAATCAAGGAAAACCCGGCCGCTGTGAAAGCCTTCCTGGTCGCGTTCGCGAAGGGCGCGAAAGACGTGATCGGCAACCCGGCGGCGGCCATCGGTGACGTCAAGGCACGGGACGGCATTGTCAATACCGAACTGGAAACCCGGCGCCTGAAACTGGCGATCGACACCGTCATCAACAGTCCCAACGCCCGTGCTGAAGGCTTTGGCCAGGTCAACGGCCCGCGTCTGTCGCTGATGGCCTCGCAGGTGTCCGACGCCTTCAACACCAAGACCCGCGTCAACCCGGATGCGGTCTGGAACGCCAGCTTCCTGCCGTCCAAGGCCGAGCTCGACGTACTGCCCAAGAAATAATATGAGTGACGCCGCCACCCCCTGGTTCGTCGACTTTTCGGACGTCTGGCTGGCCTACAACGAGGAACTGCTGCAAAACAACCAGTTCGCCGTTGAAGCCATCGACCTGAAGGTGCGCAAGGGCGAGTTCATCGCCATCGTCGGACCCTCGGGCTGCGGCAAGTCCACCTTCATGAAGCTGGCCACCGGCCTGAAGATGCCGTCGATGGGCAAGATCCGGATCGACGGTCAGCCTGTGACCGGGCCGTTGAAGATTTCCGGCATGGCCTTCCAGGCGTCATCACTGCTGCCCTGGCGCACGACGGTGGACAACGTCCTGCTGCCGCTGGAGATCGTCGAGCCCTACCGTAGCAACTTCAAGCAAAAGCGCAAGGAATACGAGGAACGCGCCCGCAAGCTGTTGCAAAAGGTCGGCCTGGCTGGCTACGAGGACAAGTTCCCCTGGCAGCTCTCGGGCGGGATGCAGCAGCGCGCCAGCATCTGCCGCGCCCTCATCCACGAGCCCAAGATGCTGCTGCTCGACGAGCCCTTCGGCGCGCTCGACGCCTTCACGCGCGAGGAACTGTGGTGCATCCTGCGCGACCTCTGGACCGAGCAGCAGTTCAACGTAATCCTGGTGACGCACGACCTGCGCGAATCGGTGTTCCTGGCCGACACGGTATATGTGATGACCAAGAGCCCGGGGCGCTTCGAGGTGCGCAGAGAGATCGACCTGCCGCGTCCGCGCGACCTGGAGGTCACCTACACGCCAGAGTTCACCGACATCGTGCACGACCTGCGCGGTCACATCGGGGCGCTGCGCAAGGCCGGCGCCACCATCAATCAGTAAGGCAGGGACCGCACCATGAACATGAAACAAGTCGAACGCTGGTCGCCCTGGCTGCTGCTGGTGGCCGTGATCGCGCTGTGGCAGATCATCTGCTCGGCCTTCAACGTCTCGGAGTTCATCTTTCCCAGCCCGGTGCGGATCTGGGACCAGTTCATGGAGTACCGCAGCCTGATCGCCGGTCACGCCTGGCGCACCTTCTGGGTCACCATGGTCGGCTTCGGCATCGCGATCGTCGTCGGCGTGTTGCTGGGCTTCGTGATTGGCAGCTCGCGCGTCGCCTATGCTGCCATCTATCCGCTGATGACCGCCTTCAACGCCCTGCCGAAGGCGGCCTTCGTCCCGATCCTGGTCGTCTGGTTCGGCATTGGCGCGGGACCCGCCATCCTGACAGCGTTCCTGATCAGCTTCTTCCCGATCATGGTGAACATCGCCACCGGCCTGGCGACGCTGGAGCCCGAGCTCGAAGACGTGCTGCGCGTGCTGGGCGCCAAACGCTGGGATGTGCTTGTGAAAGTCGGCCTGCCGCGCTCCATGCCGTACTTCTACGGCTCACTCAAGGTGGCCATCACCCTGGCCTTCGTCGGCACCACGGTGTCGGAGATGACCGCCGCCAACGAGGGCATCGGCTACCTGCTGATCTCCGCCGGCTCGGCCATGCAGATGGGCCTGGCGTTTGCCGGCCTGCTGGTGGTCGGCGCCATGGCGATGGCGATGTACGAACTGTTCAGCGTCATCGAAAACCACACCACCGCCTGGGCGCACCGCGGCTCGCAGAACCATTGACGGATATTGCTCCCACGCTCGGCACTGGCGTGTCCTCGCTGCCCCCCGAGGGGGCCCAAACCGCCTTGGGGCGGCCCGGCGGCGGTTTGACCATGTGCCCCGACCAAGTCCTGCGCCACCTTCACCGCGCCAACGAGGTCGCGCGCCGGTCGATGGCGCTGGGTCGCCACCCCTTCGGCGCGATCCTGGTGGCGCCCGACGGTGAGACGGTGCTGGCCGAGCAGGGCAACGTGGACACCGTGAACCACGCCGAATCGGTGCTGGCACGCACCGCAGCCACCAACTTCACACCTGACTATCTCGCGCAATGCACCCTGGTCACCACCGTGGAGCCCTGCGCCATGTGCGCCGGCACGCAGTATTGGGCCAACATCGGCCGGCTCGTCTACGGCATGACCGAGCGTCGCCTGCTGGACCTCACGGGCAGCCACGGCGAGAACCCCACCATGGACCTGCCCTGCCGCACCGTGCTGGCTGCCGGGCAGAAATCCATTGAAGTCATCGGCCCGGTGCCCGAAGTGGAGCCCGCGATTGCCGCACTGCACATCAATTTCTGGAAATAGCAAGGAATTTGGCCAGCCCCCAGCGTCGAATGGTTATGGTTTGCTATATATTTGGTAGTAAATCCAATACCCGTCACGCATCCCCATGACCTGGCACGCTCGCCTGCAGCTCGATTACAGCCTTGAAGCTGGCCGCACCGTTGCGCGTCACCAGCACAGCGGCCCGCTGCGCATCCTGCAAAGTCTCTACCCCGAAGGCGACGCGGTCTGCCACAACGTGCTGGTGCACCCGCCAGGGGGGCTGGTCGGCGGCGACACGCTGGACATCGCCGCCACGGTTGCGCGCGGCGCGCACGGGCTCATCACCACGCCAGGGGCCACGCGCTTTTACCGTTCTGCCGGTGAAACGGCGCTACAGCGGACACACCTGAAACTGGCCGAAGGCGCGCGACTGGAGTGGCTGCCCCTGGAAGCGCTTTGCTACAACGCCTGCCGGGCCGAGAACCGGCTGACCCTGGACCTGGCTCCAGGCGCTGAATTAATGGGCTGGGACATCACCGCGCTCGGGTTGCCCGGCGCAAATCTGCCATTTGCCTCGGGTCGCCTCCAGCAACACATCGAGGTACCCGGCCTGTGGCTGGAACGCGGCCTCATCGATGCGGCCGACTCGCTTTTACTGGACAGCCCGCTTGGTCTCGCCGGTCACCGCTGCCTGGCGTCACTTTTCTTTATTGCCGGCAGCCCGCTGGAACGCGAACGGCGCCAGAACGCGCTGGACCTGGCACGCAAGGTGATCGACGCGCACCCGTTGGCCGCCACCGCTGGCGCCACCAGTCCCAACGGTCAGGTCGTGATCGTACGGGCGCTGGCCCCGCTGGTGGAGCCCGCCATGGACCTGATGAAGAAGGTGCGGTCGGCATGGCGTGGGCATTTCTGGACGATGCCGGCTGAGAACCCGCGAATCTGGGCGATGTAGCCGGATTCAGAGCCGGGCCACTGCAATGCCGTCATCGTGCCTTTTCAAGCTGCCATCAAACTGACCCTGACCGATCATCGCCAGGCGGCAATGGCTTTCAGCGCCTGCGGAGAACTAATCTCAATACGCCCGTATGCCAACCTGAGCACGCCATCGCGCGCCAGCGTTTTCAACTCTTTTGACAATGTCTGGCGGGTGATTCCCAACATCATTGCCAGCGCCTCCTGGGAGACCGGTACCTCCAGACGGGTGTCGGAGGACAGCGTCGCATCACCATGGGCCAGCGCCAGCAACCGGCGCGCAACCCGGGTACGCATCGAGCGCAGCATGGCATCTTCCACCAGGCCGTACAACAAACGCACCCGGCGTGCCAGAAGAAGGCTCATGGCCCGGGCAAACGCCGGGCTTTCAAGCAGACGCTCGAAAGCGGTGAATCCGACGACGATCACTTCCGCCGCCTCCAGAGCCGTCACATCGTGCGGACGCGCCATGCCATCGAAAAGCGAAATCTCGCCAAACCAGTTGCCGGCCTCCATGACGGCCAAGATACCCTCCTTGCCATCTTCACGCAGCGTGGACACCTTGAAGGTGCCACTTGCCACGCCGATGAAGCCACTGGGGGCGTCCCCCTGGCGGTACAGCATTTCACCAGCGCGAATGGACAAGCGATCACCGGCGTCCACCAACGCCCGTTGCATGGACTCGGGCAATCCAGCAAACCAGGGGTTGCTCAACATGGCCAATGGAATCGGTTGTCTGGTCGACACGCCCTAAATTCTCCGAGTGATTACCCTTAATTGTGTATTTTTTGACAGTTTAGTGTCGCGACCAGCCCTACGCTTCACTCCGTGCATTCAGGTTGTCGTCCAACAGCCGCTTTCACGGACAGTTTTTCTGCGCGGGCGTCGTATCGGAGCGAAGGGCCGACACCGCAATCACCGAGCAGCCCCCCGCATCAACGCCCGCCTTGGCCCGCCCGTGTACGATTTCGCCCTCCATTCAAAAAGGTTTTCCATGTCCGCCATCCCGTTGTTCCCCGAGACCGCGACCGAGACGATCCGCAACGAGCTCGAGGAAACGCTCCAGCTGCAGCGCGACGCCTACTTCGCCCAGCCGTTTCCCAGTTTTGCGGAGCGCAAGGCCGACCTGCTCAAGCTGCAGGCTCTGGTGCGCGACCACCGGGAAGCCATCCTGGACGCCATCAGCGCCGACTATGGCAACCGGTCGCGCCATGAAACCCTGTTCGCCGAGATCTTCGGCGTGATGGACGGTGTGGACCACACCCTCAAGCACCTCAAACTTTGGATGAAACCACAGAAGCGAGGCGTGGACTGGCGCAACTTCTTTGGCGCCAGCAACCGGGTCATTCCGCAGCCGGTGGGTATCGTCGGCCATATCGTGCCGTGGAATTTTCCGATCTTCCTGTGCTTTGGCGGCCTGACCTCGGCCTTCGCGGCAGGCAACCGCTGCATGGTCAAGATGTCGGAAAACTCCCGACATCTCGCCAAGCTCCTGATCGACAAGGCGCCCGCCTACTTCCCGAGAGAAAAACTTGCCTTCTTTGACGAGACCGGTGGCGTGGGCATGGAGTTCTCCAAACTCAAGTTCGACCACATCCTGTTCACGGGTTCAGGCCAGACCGGCCGCGCGGTGATGGCCGCGGCCTCCCAGAACCTCTGCCCGGTGACGCTGGAGCTGGGCGGCAAGGCGCCGGCCCTGGTGTGCGACGACTTCCCTCTGCAAAAGGCCACCGAGCGGATTACGTTCTTCAAGTACTTCAATGCCGGGCAGATCTGCACCACGGCGGACCATGCCTTCGTGCCGAAGCACAAGGTCGAGGAGTTCGTGGAGATTGCCAAAAAGACGGTCTCGGCCCGCTATCCCGACCTCGAGAGCCCGGACTTCACCTCGGTCATCGACGAGCGCGCATTCAACCGCATCACTCGCGCCCTGGAAGAAGCACAGGCACGGGGTGCCACGCTGGTGCAGCTCGTTGCCGGCAAGAAATGGGACCCGGCCACGCGAAAGATCGCGCCGCACATTGTTCTCAACGCGCCGGCCGACTGTGAACTGCGCACGCGCGAGATCTTCGGCCCGGTGCTGCCGGTCATCCCCTACACCTCTGTGGATGAGGTCGTGAACACCATCAATGCCGGGCCCCGGCCGCTGGCTTTCTACCCGTTCAGCAATGACAAGGGGCTGATCCACGACCTGCTGCACCGTGTCATGTCCGGCGGCGTCACCGTCAACGACATCGTGCTGCACACCGGCCAGCACGACATGCCCTTTGGCGGCATCGGTGACAGCGGCATGGGCCACTACCACGGCTACGAGGGCTTCGTGACCTTCTCCAAGCTGCGCCCGGTGTTCTACCAGGCGCCGTTCAGCGCGATCAAGCTTTTGTGGCCTCCGTACGGAAATTTTGCGACCAAGTACCTGAATTTCCTGACCCGTTGAGGTCTGTCACGGTGACCGAAGCTGGGCAGCCTCGCTGGCAAGCTGGGCGCCATGTCCGGTTCAATTCATCTTCAAGCACACGCTGCCGGACTGGCGGCCCGTTGAAAGAGACCTTCCATGGAATCTCGGGAGTTTGACTACATCGTCGTGGGCGGTGGCGCGGGTGGTTGCGTGGTGGCCAGCCGGCTCAGCGAAGACCCGGCCATCTCGGTGTGCCTGCTCGAAGCCGGCGGACCCGACGCTTCGGCCTTCATCCGCGCGCCCCTGGGGTTTGCCGCGACGGCGCCGCTGGGCATTCACAGCTGGGGCTACAACACGGTTCCCCAGCCGGGCCTGAACGGGCGCACCGGCTTTCAGCCGCGTGGCAAGGTGCTGGGGGGAAGCACGTCGGTCAATGCCATGGTTTACACCCGCGGCAACCGCCAGGACTACGACAGCTGGGCAGCGCTCGGCAACCCGGGCTGGACCTATGAAGAGGTCTTGCCCCTGTTCAAGAAGGCCGAGAACAACGAGTGCTTCGGCGCCAACGACTACCGCGGCATCGGCGGGCCGCTGAACGTGAGCTACCTGCGCAGCCCGAGTGTCATCAACGAGGCCTTCCTGCAGGCTTGCGAGTCGCAGGGGCTGCCGCGCAACCCGGATTACAACGGCGCGCGCCAGTTTGGCGCCGCGCCCGCCCAGGTCACCCAAAGGAACGGCGAACGCTGGAGTGCGGCCCGCGCTTACATCACGCCCCACGCAGGACGGGCCAACCTGAAGGTCATGACCCGCGCCCACGCCAGCCGTGTCGTGCTTGAGGGGAAACGGGCGGTCGGCGTCCAGTTCCTGCAGGACGGCAAGACGCTGGAGGTGCGCGCCCGCCGCGAAGTGATCCTGAGTGGCGGCGCCTACGGTTCCCCGCAACTGCTCATGCTGTCGGGCATCGGCCCGGCGGCGCACCTTGCGCAACACGGCATCGCCGTGGCCCATGACCTGCCGGGCGTTGGTCAAAACCTACAAGACCACATCACCACGGTGCTGATTTACCGCACCCACCGCAAGGACGCCACTCTGGGAACCTCGCTGGCGGGCGCCTGGGCCCTGATCTGCGGGATCTTCGAATGGCGAAAGAAACGCACCGGCTGGATCACCACCAACGTGGCGGAGGCCCAGGCCTTCCTGTCCACCGAGGGCAACCCGGACGCACCCGACATCCAGTTGGCGCTGTGCACCGGGATCGTGGACGACCATACGCGCAAGGCGCATCTGGGCCATGGCTACACGCTGCACGTCACCCTGATGCGCCCCAGGAGCCGTGGCACGGTCACCCTGCAAGATGCCAAGCCCACCACGGCGCCGCTGATCGACCCGGCCTTCCTGAAAGATCCCGTCGATCTGGCCACGCTGGTCAAAGGCACGCAGATGGGCCATGACATCATGGAATCAGCCCCTTTTGCGCCCTACCGCGGCAAGATGCTTTATCCCCTGGAACGCAACAATGTGGCACAGGTAGAGCAGTTCCTGCGCAACTACTCGGACACGGAATACCACCCATGCGGCACCTGCCGGATGGGGCCCGCGACGGACCCGATGGCGGTCGTGGATGCCACATTGCGGGTGCACGGCATTCAGGGCCTGCGCGTGGTCGACACCTCGATCATGCCCCAGCTGATCTCGGGAAACACCAATGCACCCACGATCATGATCGGGGAAAAGGCGGCAGAGATGATTCGGGGTGAAACTCCAGCCTGATGCAACCGGTATGCTCGCCTGCGATTGCGGTACCAAGCCGTGTCCACGACCCGCGACGGATCAACCCACCACGCTCGCCTTCTTGTCCGCTTCAATGGCGCCGTCCAGCGCCTCCAGCAAGGCCTTGCGCGCCTTGAGCTTGGTGGCCCTGTGGGCCACAGGATTGAGCTTCTTCATCTGCCGGGCCACTTCCAGCGCCGTCGGCATCAGCTGATCCGCGGCGACGACGCGGTCCAGGAAACCGGCCGCCATGGCGCCCTGCGGATCGAACATCTCGGCATTGATCACGCTGCGCTGAAACACGGCAGGGCTCAAGCGGTCGCGCGCCAGCAGGATGCCCACGTGGTGCATGGTCATGCCGATCTGCACTTCGTTGAGGCCGATGGTGAACTCTCCGGCCACGCCCAGGCGATAGTCTGAGGCCAGCAGCAGGAAGGCCCCTTTCGCCACTGCGTGCCCATTGCAGGCCGCAATGATGGGTTGCGGGTGCGCCAGCATGCGCCGGGACAGTGCAGACCCGGCGGCGACCAGCGCGATGGCGTTTTCGGGGCCCTTCATCATGACCTTGAGATCGTAGCCTCCCGAAAAAATGCCGGGTTGCCCGGTCACGATCACGATCGCGCCGGCTGCCTGCGCCTGATCCAGGCCGTCGTTGAGCTCGGCGATCAACTCCGGGGTCAGGGCATTGACCTTGCCATTGCTCAACGTCAGCACGGCAATGCCGTCGTTGATTGCGTACTTCACCAGATCGCTCATGAGGGGTCCCGCTGTTAGAAACGACCTCGAGTTTACCCATCCCAACACGCCGCCTGCGTTCTGGCAGTGAAAGCCGGCGTTGCGTGAAATTCGCTGAGACCCGCCAAAACTCCGGACCCTGCTCAGCCCGCCGTCATCGCCGCCACCCAGTCAAGGTAGTCCGCCGCACCCTCTTCAATCGGTACCTGCACGATCTGTGGAACTTCATAGGGATGGTGGGCGCGGATAAAACCTTCGAGCCGTGCATACAGCGCCCTGCGCGTCTTGATGCACAGCCGCCATTCAGGTTCGGCACAGGCCTCGCCTTTCCACAGATAGAAGCTCTTGATCGGTTGCACCTGCACGCAAGCGCCCAGGCCAGACGAGACGATCTCGCGCGCCAGAACTTCGGACTGCGATTCGCTGGGCACAGTGGTCAACACCATGCAGAAAAGCTTTTGTCCGGGTGCCTCTTCGTTCATCGGTCTCTCCAACGCATTCGGTGTATCCCAAGGGACAAGGCACATCTGGCCCGGCAAACCCATGTCACCGGCACACAGGGGATGGCAGGCTAGGCTCATGGGAGCTTAAACTGGACCATGCCTTTTTCTTCACTCGGTCTTTCCGCTCCGCTGCTTCGCGCCATCAACGAACGCGGCTACCTCGCACCCACCGCCGTCCAGTCGGCCGCGATTCCGGAGATTTTGCGCCAGCGCGATGTCCAGGGCTGCGCGCAGACCGGTTCCGGCAAGACGGCGGCTTTCGCCCTGCCGCTGCTGCAGATGCTGATGGCCGCCCACACCGAAGCGCCGCGACGCACCCGTGCACTGATCCTCGTGCACACCCGCGAGCTCGCGGCGCAGGTCGGCGAGACGATTCGCGTTCTGGCGCAGCACCTCCCCGAGCGATTCAAGACCGCCATCGTGTTCGGTGGCGTGTCGATCAATCCGCAGATGATGAATCTGCGCGGCGGCGCCGATATCGTGGTCGCCACGCCGGGACGCCTGCTCGACTTGATCGATCACAACGCGCTGCGCCTAGACGCGGTCGCTACGCTGGTTCTCGACGAAGCCGACCGCCTGCTGGACCTCGGTTTTTCCGAGGAACTGGCGCGCATCCTGGCGCTGCTGCCGGCCCGGCGCCAGACGCTTTTTTTCTCGGCCACCTTTCCCCCGGCGGTGCAGGCGCTGGCCGACAGCCTGCTGCGCGACCCGGCGCGCATCGACATCGTCGCCGACCCGGCGGACCGGCCCGACATCACGCAGCGAGCCATCGCCGTGGACGCACACCGGCGCACCCAGTTGCTGCGCCACCTGATCGCGCAGCAAGGCTGGGAGCGCGCGCTGGTGTTCGTGGCCACCAAGTACGCCGCCGAGCAGGTGGCCGACAAGCTGCGCCGCGCCGGGCTGGACGCCGAGCCCTTCCACGGCATGCTCAGCCAGGGCAAGCGCGACCAGGTGCTGGAAGACTTCAAGGCGCGCCGGGTGCAGGTGGTGGTGTCCACCGACCTGGCAGGGCGCGGCATCGACATCGCACAATTGCCGGTGGTGGTGAACTTCGACCTGCCGCGCTCCAGCGTGGACTACGTGCACCGCATCGGGCGTACCGGCAGGGCCGGCGAATGCGGGCTAGCGCTCAGCTTCGTCACCGCCGACAGCGAGGCGCATTTCCAGCTCATCGAGAAACGCCAGGGCGCCAAGGTGCCGCGTGAGCAGATCAAGGGATTCGAGCCAGTGCAGATCGTGCCGATGGCTACGCTGGCGGCCAACGACACGACGGGCGCGCCGTCGAACGGCGGCATCAAGGGAAAGCGTCCAAGCAAAAAGGACAAGCTGCGCGCGGCGGCACAGGAGAAGCCATGACGACGCCCCACCCGCTGGCAAAAAAAATCCAGGTGCTGGCCTTTGACATCTTCGGCACCGTGGTGGACTGGCACGGCAGCATTTCGCGCGAAGTACAAGCGCTCTACCCCGATGTCGACGGTGATGCCTTCGCGCGCATCTGGCGCGAAGGCTACCGACCTGCGATGGCACGGGTGCGCAGCGGCTGGGATGAAGACCCTCATGCTCGGCACGTTGTGTCCTCGCTGAACCCCGAGGGGGCTACGCCCGCCTTGAGGCAGCCCGACGGCGTGCGCGGCTGGACCCTGATCGATACCCTGCACCGGGAGATCCTTGACGACATCCTGCCACGCTTTGGACTGGCGCATCTGGACGAGGCGCAGCGCCACCACCTGAACCGCGTCTGGCACCGGCTCGACGCCTGGCCCGACAGCGTGGCGGGCCTCACGCGCCTCAAGCGCCGCTTCACGATCACAACGCTCTCCAACGGCAACATCGGCCTGCTGACGAACATGGCGAAGCGCGCCGGCCTGCCGTGGGACTGCATCCTGTCGGCCGAAGTCTTCCACGCCTACAAACCCGATCCGGCCACCTACCTTGGCGTGGCCCGCGTGTTTGATTTGCAACCGGCACAGGTGATGCTGGTCGCCGCCCACCATGACGATCTGGCCGGTGCGCGCGCCTGCGGCCTGCGCACCGCCTACGTCGAACGCCCACTGGAGTTCGGCAATGCGCATGTCAAGGATGTCTCGCAGCAGCCCGGTAACGACCTGCACACGGCCAACTTCATGGCGCTGGCAGATGCGTTGGGATGCTGAGAGGGCCAGAGATGCGCCATCCCCTGGCTGAGCAAATGACGCCCGTATCCAGCGGGCAATTGACCACTTCAGCCTGAAATCGTGGGCGGAGTTCATTTGCGGCACGCCCCCTGTTCAGAAAATTGCGTTCCTGATTACACCGCCAGCTTGTCCTGTGTCCGGGTGTCGAAATCACTGGCGTCATGCCGCTCGTGCAGCTGGCTGGCGGGGTCGCCCTGCACGCGATTGACCATGCGGCCGCGGCGCACGGCGGGGCGCTCGTACAGGCGCTCTGCCCAGCGCACCACGTTCGTGTAGGTGTGCACCTGCAGGAACTCGCCCGACTCGTACAGCAGCCCCTTGGCCAGCTGGCCGTACCAGGGCCAGATGGCCATGTC
Source organism: Hydrogenophaga sp. (assembly GCA_011391595.1). Taxonomy (GTDB): domain Bacteria; phylum Pseudomonadota; class Gammaproteobacteria; order Burkholderiales; family Burkholderiaceae_C; genus JAABQG01. Next base: position 1,172 of record JAABQG010000045.1, on the reverse strand, counting down.
GGCGATGGTGTAGTCCTCCCCCGCCACATACGGCACCTCGGCCAGGCGCCGGTCGAGCACGTCCATCTGGCGCTTGACTTCCATGGCGTAACGGTCGATGGCGTAGCGGATTTTTTCCGGGGCATAGGCGTAAAAGTGGCCGAAGCCCCCGCCCAGGAAGGGCGCGCTGCCCATCTGCCAGAACAGCCAGCTCATGCATTCCGCACGCGTGGCCGGCTCCGTGGGCACGAAGGCGCCGAACTTCTCAGCCAGGTGCAACAGGATGGCGCCGGACTCGAACACCCGAACCGGCTGCGGCCCGCTGCGGTCGACCAGCGCGGGGATCTTGGAGTTGGGGTTGGCCGCGACGAAGCCGCTGCCGAACTGCTCGCCCTGGTTGATGCGGACCAGCCAGGCGTCGTACTCGGCGCCGGTGTAGCCGGCGGCCAACAGCTCTTCCAGCATCACCGTGACTTTCACGCCATTGGGCGTGCCCAGCGAGTACAGCTGCAGCGGATGTTTGCCGACTGCCAGTTCTTTCTCATGCGTGGCGCCGGCCACCGGGCGGTTGATGTTGGCAAACCGGCCGCCGCTGCTCTCGGGCGGAGTCCAGACCTTAGGGGGGATGTAGGGGGTGGTGTCGTTCATGGGCGCAATAGTGCCCGAGTTTGCGCAGGGCTGCAGGCCGCAGCCACACGCGGCGGATCACCCAGGCCGCCCCCACCAGCCCTCAGATCGCCACCAGCTGCCGGATGCCCTTGGCTTCCATCTCGCTGCCCGGCCCACGGGCAATGAATTCGCCGCGTTCCATGACCAGGTAGTCGTCGGCCAGCTCCTGGGCGAAGTCGTAGTACTGCTCGCAAAGCAGGATGGCCATGGTGCCGCGGTCGGCCAGCATTCGGATGACGCGGCCGATGTCCTTGATGATGCTGGGCTGAATGCCCTCGGTGGGCTCGTCCAGGATCAGCAACTTCGGCCCCGCAGCCAGCGCGCGGGCAATGGCCAGCTGCTGCTGCTGCCCGCCGGAGAGGTCGCCGCCGCGCCGGTTCAGCATCTGCCTGAGCACCGGAAACAGCTCGTAGAGTTCGGTCGGGATCGGCGTGCTGGCGGGTTTGTAGGCCAGGCCCATGCGCAGGTTTTCTTCCACCGTGAGGCGCGCGAAGATCTCGCGGCCCTGGGGCACGAAGCCGATG
>JAABQG010000044.1 GCA_011391595.1 Hydrogenophaga sp. | reverse complement strand
AAAATCAGCAATGAAACTGGCAGTGTCAGACTCATGTTGAACAGCGAGATCGTCACACTGGTCAGGTTCTGCACTTTGAAAAGCAGGACCATCGCTGTCACCAGAAAAATCAAGCCCATATAGACAAAACGCATTTTGACTCCTTCCCCCGGCGTGGCCACCAGGCGAGTTTCGTGGGCGAGCCCGATCGCCCCCATCCCAGCCACCGTCAGCAGCCGGCCGAAGGGTGTGAGCGGGCCGTTAAAAAAAATGCCACCCACAGGTGGCATGTTACGCGTTGAGTGATCAGTCGATCAGTTCAGCGCAACCTTCTTGCCGTCCTTGTAGACATACAGGGTGATGGCGGGGTTCTTCAGTTCGCCATTGGGCTCAAAGGCGATCGTCGTGGTCACGCCCTTGTAGGCGCTATCGGCCAGCTTCGCGGTGTAGACCTTAGGATCGGTCGAGTTGGCGCGCTTCATGGCATCGACCAGCACGAACGTGGCGTCATAGGTGTACGGGCTGTAGACCTGGAACTGGCCAGGGTACTTGGCGTCGTACTTGGCCTTCCAGGCGTTGCCACCTGGCATCTTGGCCAAAGAGGCGCCGCCTTCGGCACAGACCACGCCATCCAGGCTCTTGGCGCCGGAGGCAATCTTGATGATTTCCGCCGTGCAGATGCCGTCCCCACCGAACATCTTGACGTTGGACATGCCGAGCTGGTCCATCTGGCGCAGCATCGCGCCGGCCTGGGCGTCCATGCCGCCATAGAAGATCGCGTCAGCGCCCTTGGACTTGATGGCAGTCAGGATGGCCATGAAGTCAGTGGCCTTGTCGGTCGTGAACTGTTCGTCAACGATCTGGATACCCTTGGTCACGGCCGTCTTCTTGAAGACGTCGGCGACGCCCTGACCATACGCGGTACGGTCGTCGATCACGGCGATCTTCTTCAGCTTCAGCGCGTCAGCCGCGTAGAAAGCCAGGCCGGCGCCCAGCGCGTTGTCGTTCGCGATGATGCGGTAGGTGGTCTTGTAGCCGGGCTTGGTCAGGTTGGGGTTGGTCGCAGCACCCGTCACGTGGGGAATGCCGCAGTCGTTGTAGATTTTCGAAGCGGGAATGGTCGTGCCGGAGTTCAGGTGACCGACCACACCGGCCACTTTGGCGTCGCACAGTTTCTGTGCCACTGCGGTGCCTTGCTTCGGATCGGCAGCGTCGTCTTCAGCGGCGATTTCGAACTTGATCTTCTTGCCACCGATCACGATGTTCTGCGTGTTCAGTTCCTCAATGGCCATGCGAACGCCGTTTTCGTTGTCCTTGCCGTAGTGGGCCTGGCCACCCGACATTGGCGCGACGTGACCAATCTTGACCACTTGCGTGTCCTGTGCGGAAGCCATGCCGGCAACGGCAGCGATGACGGCGGCGACGGTCAGTTTCAATTTCAATTGCATAAAGATCTCCAGGTAGTAAAAAGTTGAGAGTTGGATTTATGACTCAACGGCCGAGAACATATCGCAATTTTCGGGCCCGAACCATAGGGAACACGCTAGGTTAGCCCAAATTTGCGGCTTTCCCTCGTTCGAAGCAGCACTTTTTGATAGACATCGACCTTATTGGGTCGAGTTGGCGCTGCCTTCGCTACGTGAAGCCAGTTTCAGTTCCGGCAACTTTTCGCGAATCGCATCCGTTACCGTCTGCCGCACGACAGCCCTGATTTCATCTCGGAACCTGTCGCTCAGTGCCAGCGCGTGCTCCTGCAAGATCACCTCCAGCATGTCGGGAAGCTGCCTCGACAAGGACGTCTCCGCGCGGCGAATGGCCCTCTCGATGAATTCTTCGAGGGACTCCCGCATCGATTCGGAATCAGCCGAAGGCGGGACCCGTTGTTGGTGCTGCACCACTTCCGTGAGGGTGGGCACAAATCGGTGCGCAATCCATGGGGGCGGTGCACCCGACTCAGCCATGGACGCCACCTCGTTGTGCGACATCGTGGCCTGCAGGGGTAAGCCCCTGGGCGAGGTAGTTTTTCCAGCGCAGGCGGGCATCAAGTCGATCCTGCTCGCCCTGCCCCACCACTTCAATAATCCTGTCGTATCCCTCGATATCCGCCGGCAACGCGCCCCCGAGGCGAACCAGGACGGACGCCGGCGGCAACCGATGCCCTGCGCCTGCAAGGATCACCGGCGATGCAGCCACCATCGCAGCGGGCGCATCACCATGACAATGCGGTACGAACTCAAGCGCTGAAAAAGTCCAGAGTGCGACATCCAGTCGATCCAGTTCCTCCTGCTCGCCGGTAACGACCACGGTGGCGCCAGTCGCGGACGCCTTTCTTAGCAATCGGCAGGTATAGACCATCTTGTCCGGCGCGTTGAAGTGAAAGGCAACCTGGGTCATCGTCCTCTGCCCGCTGTCCGGCGGCTCGCAGCCAGCGACCCGCGCCCGGCAACCTTGCGCGACCTGGCTGCGACCAGGGAAGTACTGGTGGCGACCGACACGAGGTAATCCAGCAGCAGTCCCACCGGGCGCCCGGTTGCCCCCTTGGTGGCGCCCCCCTTCCAGGCCGTGCCCGCAATGTCCAGATGCGCCCAGTCGAAAGCCATGGCAAACCGCTGCAGGAATTTTGCTGCGGTCACCGCGCCGCCCGCCTTGCCCGCCACATTGGCGACATCCGCAAAGTTTGTCTTCAGGCCCTCGGCATAGTCATCATCGAGCGGCATGCGCCAGCACAAGTCCTGAGAGGACTCCCCGGCGGCCAGCAACGCCTGGGCCAGCCCATCGCTCGTCGCGAACAGGCCACTTCGCACGGCGCCCAGGGCAATCATGCAGGCGCCGGTCAGGGTCGCGATGTCCACCACCGCCCGAGGCTTGAAGCGCTCGGCATAGGTCAGGGCATCACAAAGCACCAGCCGGCCTTCGGCGTCGGTATTGAGGATTTCGATGGTCTGCCCGCTCAAGCTGGTCACCACGTCGCCGGGCTTAACAGCCCGGCCGTCCGGCATGTTTTCGCATGCCGGAATCAGGCCGATGACGTTGATACCCGGCTTGATATCCGCCAGCGCGCGGAACACCCCCAGCACACTGGCAGCACCGCTCATGTCGAACTTCATTTCGTCCATCTCGGGCGCCGGTTTGATCGAGATCCCCCCGGTGTCGAAAGTGATGCCTTTGCCCACCAGCACCACTGGCGGGCTGGCCTTTGCCGTACCGTTGTACTTCAGGACGATGAAGCGCAGGGGCTCCAGCGAGCCCTGTGCCACGGCCAGGAACGCCCCCATGCCAAGCTTGAGCACTTGCTTGGGGCCCAGTACTTCGCATTGGAACTTCGGTCCCTTGGCCAGTGCCCGTGCCGCTTCGGCCAGCAACGCCGGCGTCGCGTGATTCGCCGGGCGGTTGGCCCACTCCCTGGCGAACTCGATACCGCCGACCGCTGCAACCGCCAGCCCGAATGCGCTTGAAACCGCCGTCGCATCGGGCAGCCCAAAAAGCACCTGATGCAGCATTCGTCCCTCGGGCCTTGATTTGGTTGTCGTATAGACGTAGGTGGCATCGGCCACGGTCAGAATGGCCGCACGGACCACATCACCCGTGCACTCCCATGGGCAGCACAGCGTCATTCGCTTGACCGAAGCCGCCTTGACGACGGCCATTGCGCTCGCCACGGCCGACCGGACCTGACGCACGGACCCATCACCCGCCCCGACCAGCAGCACCCGGGCCGCCTTGACCTCCGGGATCCGCCAGGCCTGGAGCAATTTGCCGGCCTTCGTGTCAAGTTCACCCGCCTTGATCCCGTCACTGATCAGCTGCGACAGTGCATCGTCGTTGGGCGCGAAAGCCTCGGGCACCAGCACCACCAGGATGTCGCTCCTGTCGGCAGCCGCCCGGTCGAGATTCATTGTGGCAAGTTCAAAGTTCATAATTCGGCTTTTCCTTGATTCTGATGTTATTCCATTCTTCCATCCGAACAGAGCTGGCCCGAACCTTCGGTGCCACGCTGGTGGTCCTGATCACGATTGTGATGACCATCATTCTGATCCGTACGCTGGGACAGGCCTCCCGGGGCAACGTCAACCCCTCGGAAGTCCTGATGGTGATGGGCCTCTCAATGCTCGGCTACATGCCCATTCTGCTGACCTTGAGCCTTTTCATCGCCATCGTCGGCACGCTTTCGAGGATGTACACCGACAGCGAGATGGTGATCTGGTTTTCAAGCGGCCGTGGGCTCGCCGGATTTTTGCCGCCACTCTTGCGCTTCGCCTGGCCGATATTGCTCGCTGTCACTGTTCTTTCCCTGCTGGCCTGGCCCTGGGCCAACCAGCAGATCCAGGAATTGAAGGTGCGCTATGAGAAGCGTGGCAATATCGAACGGGTTGCGCCGGGACGCTTCCAGGAGTCGGCCGACGGGAGCCGCGTTTTCTTCATCGACAAGGATTCTCCTGACAACACGACCGGCAGCAACGTTTTCATTTCCTCGAATGTGAACGGCAAGGCGTCGGTCACATCGGCCCGCACCGGACGCATCGAGATCATCCGGGGTGACCGGTTCCTGTTGCTCACGGACGGCCAGCGCCTCGAAAGCCCGGCCGACGGTGCCCCGCAATGGCGGCTCAGTCAGTTTGAGGAATATGGCATCCGGATTGCAGAAGATGTCCTTGCTGCCCAGAACATCGTCCCCGCAAAGGCCACTTCCACGCTGGAACTCATCAGGGAGCCGACCCGTGCGAACCAGGGCGAACTGGGTTGGCGACTCGGCCTGGCCTTTGCCACGGTCAATCTGGTCCTGCTTGCGCTGGCCGTGTCCAGCGTCAATCCGCGGGCAGGTCGCAGCGGCAACCTGATCTTCGCGTTGCTGACCTTCGTGGTCTATTACAACCTTGTCACGCTGGGCCTGACCTGGGTTGCCAGTGGACGGGCCAGCCTGCCGGTCTTTCTGGCTGCCCTGCATGGCGGCGTACTGGCACTGGCCGTCCTTTGGACCGCCAGCCGCCACAACAACTGGACGCTGCGTGACCTCATGCGCCGGCCCGGTCTGCGATCCGCAGGGAGCGGACCATGAGGACCGTCCGCCGGCTGATTTTCGTCGAGGCCACCTACGCCATACTGTTCGTGGCATTGGGCTTCATTTCGCTGTTCTTCTTCTTTGATCTCGTCGACGAGTTGGCCGCAGTGGGCAGGGATGGCGCCAAGGGGTACCAGCTGACACATGCCCTGCTGTTCGTCGCCTTGCTGGTGCCAAGTCACCTTTACGAGTTGTTGCCGATCGCGGTGCTGATAGGTTGCGTATTCGTCATGTCCCGCATGGCGCAAAGCTCGGAGTTCACGATTTTGCGTACCAGCGGACTGGGGCCATGGCGAGCCCTCAAGACTTTGCTACAACTGGGCCTGGTGTTCGTGACGCTGACTTTTCTGATCGGGGATTACCTTGCCCCGCCCGCCGAGCGCGCGGCACAGTTGCTCAAGGCGCGATTCCAGGGCCGTATAACGGTGGGCCAGACCGGCGCCTGGCTCAAGGAGAAGCAGGCAGATTCAACCGTCTCGGTCAACGTCCGCGCCATCGCACCGGACGGCAGCATGAGTGGCGTGCGTATTTTCGAGTTCGGCAATTCAGGGGAGTTCAGGGCGCAGATCAGTGCCGACAAGGCGTCGTTCGGCCCGGGCGGCTGGACACTTTTCAATGCCGAACGCACCGAACTCGGCCGATCGGCGGCCGAAACAGCGGAGATCACCCGCACGGTTTTGCCGGAGTACCGCTGGGCCACGAGTTTGAGTACGGAAATGGTCTCGGCGGCGGTGCTCAATCCCGCGCGAATGAAGATCATTGACCTGTTCGTCTACATGCGGCACCTGAACGCCAATGGTCAATCCGCCCAACGGTATGCGATCGAATTCTGGCGCAAGGTGTTCTACCCCCTGAGCTGCCTTGTCATGGTCGTTCTGGCGTTGCCATTCGCTTACCTGCATTTCCGCTCTGGCAGCGTGGCCGGCTATGTGTTTGGCGGCGTCATGGCAGGGATCAGCTTCTTCCTGCTCAACAACGTCTTCGGCTTCATCGGCAACCTTCAGAACTGGCAACCCTGGTTGACGGCGGCTGCGCCAAGCATGATTTATTCCTTGATTTCACTGGCGGCCTTTGGCTGGCTGGTGCTGCGCAGATAAACTTGAAAGCCCTCTTCCATGACTCAATCCTTGCCTGCCGGCATCGTGCTTTTCGCCCACGGCTCGCGTGATCCGCTGTGGCGCCAGCCCATGGACGCGGTGGCCCGCCGCATCCGTGAAATTGACCCGGGTGCCAGGGTCGTTTGTGCTTTCCTGGAGTTGACCACGCCAGACCTTGGCACTGCCGTGGACGATCTGGTGACGCAGGGCGTGCGCCGTGTGACCGTCGTGCCCATGTTTCTGGGTGTGGGCCGGCACGCCCGTGAAGACCTGCCCGTGCTCATGGCCGAACTGCGGGCCCGGCATCCCGACGTCGAGTACCTGCTCCAGCCCTCGGTGGGCGAGGACGTGCGGCTGACGGACCTGCTGGCCCGCATGGCGCTCACCTGAGCCCTGGCCGGGCGTTGGTTAGACATGCTGCGGGATAATGAATCGCATTGATATGAGCGATTTGTTATGAACCTGCATCAGTTTCGATTCGTACAGGAAGCGGTTCGGCGCAACCTGAACCTGACCGAGGCCGCCAAGGCGATGCATACCTCCCAGCCCGGTGTGTCCAAGGCGATCATCGAGCTCGAGGACGAACTCGGCGTCGACATCTTCGCGCGGCACGGGAAACGGCTCAAACGCGTCACCGAGCCGGGCCAGCACGTGCTGGCGAGCATCGAGATCATCATGCGGGAGCTGGGCAACCTCAAGCGCATCGGCGAGCAGTTCAGTGCGCAGGACAGCGGCACGCTCAGCATCGCCACCACGCATACCCAGGCCCGCTACGTGCTGCCCGTGCCGGTCGCGAAACTCCGTGCGGCCTACCCGAAGGTCAACATCAGCCTGCACCAGGGCTCGCCAGACCAGGTCGCGCGAATGCTGATCGACGAAGTCGCAGAGATCGGCATCGCCACGGAATCCCTGTCCGGCTACGCTGAACTCGTCACCCTGCCCTGCTACGAATGGCAACACGTGCTGGTGCTGTCGAATGAACACCCGCTGGCCCGCAAGGAACGCATCACGCTGGAAGACATCGCGCACGAGCCCCTCATTACCTACCACCCGTCCTACACCGGGCGCACCAAGATCGACCACGCCTTCGCCCAGCGCAAGCTCACGCCGCGCGTCGCGCTCGAAGCCATTGACTCCGACGTCATCACCACCTACGTGCGACTGGGGCTCGGGATTGGCATCGTGGCCGAAGTAGCGGTGCGCGACCTCAAGCCGATGGATGCCGGCGGCGACCTTGCGATTCGTCCACTGGGACACCTGTTCGGCCAGAACGTGACGCGGGTCGCCTTCAAGCGCGGCGCCTATCTGCGCAATTTTGTCTACAAGTTCGCCGAACTGTTGAGCGACCGCCTCGATCGCACCCTGGTGGCCCGCGCCATGACCGGCCAGGTGAATGACTATGAACTCTAAGAACTTGCGGGACAGACCGCAGTTACGCGAAGCGAACCAGCTCTGTCCCCAACACTTCAAGCTTGCGGGAAATACCTTCAGTTTTTGTCCTCGCATTTTCAAGCCCGTGCCAACCCATAGATGACGACCAGCCATGACTGAATACACGCCCCCGCTGCAGACCAAGCTGCCCAAGGTCGGCACGACCATCTTCACCGTGATGTCCGCCCTGGCGGCCGAAAAGGGCGCGGTCAACCTCGGGCAGGGCTTTCCGGATTTCGACTGCGACCCCAGGCTGGTCCATGCCGTCACCGACGCCATGACCCGGGGCCTGAACCAGTACCCGCCGATGTCCGGCATTCCGATGTTGCGCGAGGCCGTGGCGGCCAAGGTGCAGGCACTGCATGACCGGGCCTACAACCCGGCGACCGAAATCACGATCACGGCCGGGGCGACCCAGGCCATCCTCACCGCGATTCTTGCCGTCGTGCGCGCCGGTGACGAGGTCATCGTGCTGGAACCGTGCTACGACAGCTACGTCCCCAACATCGAACTCGCGGGCGGCGCCGCGGTGGCTGTGCCGTTGACGCCGGGCACCTTCCGCCCCGATTTCGACAAAATCAGCGCCGCCCTCACGCCGCGCACCCGCGCCATCCTCATTAACAGCCCGCACAACCCCAGCGCCACCATCTGGACCCACGCGGACATGCTACGCCTGCAGGAGATCCTGGCGCCCACCGACGTCTTGCTGATCAGCGACGAGGTCTACGAGCACATGGTCTACGCGCCGAACCAGCACCTGAGCGCTGCGCGCTACCCGGGGCTGGCCGCGCGCGCCTTCATCGTCTCCAGTTTCGGCAAGACCTACCATGTCACAGGCTGGAAGGTCGGCACCGTCTGCGCCCCGGCCGTCATGACGGCCGAGTTCCGCAAGGTGCACCAGTTCAACGTGTTCACGGTCAACACGCCGATGCAGCATGGCCTGGCCGCCTACATGGCCGACCCCGCGCCCTACCTGCAATTGCCGGCCTTCTACGCTGCCAAACGCGACCTGTTCCGCGCCGGCCTGGCCAAGACCCGTTTCAGGGTGCTGCCCAGCGAAGGCAGCTACTTCCAGTGCGTGGACATCTCGGCGCTGGCCGTGCCGGAGCGCGACCTGCCCGAAGCCGACTTCTGCCAGTGGCTCACGTCGGAGATCGGCGTGGCCGCCATTCCCCTTTCAGCCTTCTATGGCAACGGCTTCGACCAGAAAGTCATCCGATTCTGCTACGCCAAGAAGGACGAAACCCTGAACGCCGCGCTGCAGCGGCTCTCACGCCTTTGAAGAAGCTCCTGTAGTCATAGCGAGAAATGACCTGTTGACGGTGGGGTAAGCCTGTTTTCATTGAATTTGTCTCAGCCTGAGGGCCTTAGCGGGCGCTGGCGCGCCTGTAAGGAAGCGGCACTGCGCCCGACCGACGTCATCGTTCATTACCGGGTCGCTCGCCATGATGCCTTTCACCCAGCGTTTCCTGAAGGGTCTGCTGCCCGCCTTGCCGACCCTGGCATTGGCCGCTGAGCCCGCCTGCGCGGTCCGCAGCGCGGAGCGCCTGACCCCCGTGATCGAGCTGTACACGTCGGAAGGCTGCAGTTCCTGCCCGCCGGCCGATCGATGGCTGTCGACGCTCAAGGGCCAGGCGGTGGTGGCGCAGGCGTTTCATGTGGCGTACTGGGACTACATTGGCTGGGTGGACCGCTTCGCCAGCCCGGCGCACACCGCGCGCCAACGGCAGATCGCCGCCGCCAACGGGTTGCGCAACATCTACACGCCGCAGCTGGTGCGCAACGGGCTGGACTGGCGCGATTTCGCACGCGCTGCCAGCGGTGCCGAGCCAGCGCATGCCAGCATCACCCTGAGTCGCGCGACCAGCCCCGACAGCTTTGAAGCCAGGGTGACACCGACCGACGCCAACGGCGCCTGGAGCGCCTACTGGACCGTGACCGAGCATGGCCACATTTCGCGCGTCAAGGCCGGCGAGAACGCGGGCGCAACCCTCAAGCATGACTTCGTGGTGCGCCAGTACACGCCGGTCGGCACCTACCAGGGGACGCAATCCCTGCGCTTTTCTGCTGTCACGGCCCAGCCCGACCATCCCCGGCAGGTGAATCTGGTGGTGTCCGACGCCAGAACCGGCAAACCCCTCCAGGCGGTGAGCCTCGGCTGCAACTGAAGGACGCGCGATCAGTGGACAGTTGCGACGCAGCCTCACCCACCCACCCGCCCCCCCGCTTCCGTCTCTTTTCATGCAATTTGAGTACTAACCCCAGTATGCTTTGACTTGCGTCAAAACGCAGCGCTTGGGGAAGTTCAGAATCCCTTACTAATTAGTTCCGCATTTGGGGAATTAAGGAATGAAAGGCTGAACATGTTCTCGAAATCCAAGCGAATCGCACTGCTGGCCTGCGTGGCAGGGTGGATGGCTCTTGCTGCACCGGGCCTGGCTCAGGCGCAAGAGGCCAAACCACTCAAGCTGAACACCACCGCCGATCACTCGAAGTTCAAGGAACTGCAGCGCGAGTTCAGTTCCGGGCCTGATCTCACCAAGGCCTGCCTGAGCTGCCACACCGAGGCCGCCGGCCAGATCCACCGCACCAAGCACTGGAAATGGGAGTACAAGAATCCCGAGACCAACCAGTTGCTGGGCAAAAAACACGTCATCAACAACTTCTGCATTTCGATCGCGTCCAACGAAGCTTCCTGCAACACCTGCCACGTCGGCTACGGCTGGAAAGATGCCAGCTTTGACTTCAAGTCCCAAGAAAACGTGGACTGCGTGGTCTGCCACGACACCACGGGCATCTACAAGAAGCCCGCAGGGATGGCCGGCAATGTAGTGACCAAGGACATGGAGTTCCCGCCCGGCTCCGGCAAGATCGTCAAGGGCATTGATCTGACCAAGATCGCCCAGAAGGTCGGCAAATCCAGCCGCGACACCTGCGGCGCCTGCCACTTCTTCGGCGGCGGTGGCGACGGCGTCAAGCACGGCGATCTGGACAGTTCCATGGCCGCGCCGGACAAGGCGCTGGACGTGCACATGGACGCCGCCGGCCTGGACTTTACGTGCGCCACCTGCCACAAGACCTCCAGCCACGACGTGGCCGGTAGCCGCTATACCCCGACCGCCAAGGATGCCAAGGGCGCCCACCTGCGGGGCGCCAGCGACAACGGCAATCCAGCCACCTGCGTGTCCTGCCACGGTACGGGTCCGCACAAGAAAGACACCGTGCTCAACCGGCACACCGCCAAGCTGGCCTGCCAGACCTGCCATATCCCCGAGTTCGCGCGCGGAGGCGTCGCCACCAAGATGAGCTGGGACTGGTCAACGGCCGGCCAGCGCGATGCCAACGGCAAGCAGATCGAGAAAAAAGACGCCAAGGGACGCTTGACCTATGAATCCCGCAAGGGCGACTTCGTCCTGGGCGAAAACGTCAAGCCGACCTATGTGTGGTTCAACGGCCAGGTCAACTACACCTTGAAGACCGACAAGATCGACACCAGCGCGGACGTCACCCGCATCAACTGGCTGGGCGGCAGCCCGACCGACGGCAAATCCATGATCTGGCCGATCAAGCGCTTTGGTGGCAAGCAGCCCTACGACACCGTCAACATGACCCTGCTCACGCCGCACACGGCGGGCAATGACGACACCGGCTACTGGAAGAACCTGGAATGGAACAAGGCCATCGAGTCCGGCGTGCAAGTCTCGGGCGTGCCCTACTCCGGCAAGTTTGGCTTCGTCAAGACGCAGATGGACTGGCCGATCACCCACATGGTGGCACCGAAGGAAAAAGCGCTGGGCTGTGTGCAATGCCACGCCAAGGATGGCCGTCTGGCCGGACTGGAAGGCATCTACATGCCCGGCGCCAGCGCCAACCCGTGGGTAACCAAGCTGGGCTGGGGCCTGGTGCTGCTGACGCTGCTGGGCGTCACCGGACACGGCCTGATGCGCGTGGTGACGCGTGGCAAAAACAAAGGAGCAACAAAATGACTGAGCGTGTCTATCTGTTCAAAGGCTTCGAGCGCTTCTGGCACTGGACCCAGGCGACCCTGATCATCTTCCTGATGGTGAGCGGTTTCGAGATCCACGGCACCTACAAGCTGTTTGGCTTTGAGAAGGCGGTGGGCTACCACACCATCGCTGCCTGGACATTGGTCGGGCTCTGGATCTTTGCCATCTTCTGGCATGTGATTACGGGCGAGTGGCGTCAGTACATTCCCACGACGCAAAGAGTGATGGCGATTGCCAACTACTACTCGTCCGGCATCTTCAAGGGTGAGCCGCACCCGTTCAAGCCAACTTCCCTGCAGAAGCACAACCCGCTGCAGCGCCTGACCTATCTGGCCGTGCTGACCCTGCTCAGCCCGCTGATCTGGATCACCGGCTGGCTGTATCTGTTCTACGGCAACTGGGCAGATTGGGGCCTGGGGGCGCTGAGCCTGGAATGGGTCGCCACCTTGCACACCATTGGCGCCTTCCTGATGCTGGCGTTCCTGATCTCCCACCTGTACCTGGCCACGACCGGTCACAAATGGAACTCGCAAATCAAGGCCATGATCACCGGCTGGGAAGAACTCAGCTGATCCGGGCCCTCATCACCTTTCAATTACTTAGGAGTCATCATGAAATCCTCGAAATTCCTTCCCGTTGCCGCCCTGATCACCTTGATGGGCGCATCCTTCTCCGCGCAAGCCTACGACGCAGACTGGAAGCGCGGGCGCATCTATTACCGCGCCGTCTGCACCACCTGCCACATCGCCTCGCCCATCGGGTCGATCAACCCGAGCACCAAGACCAAGGCCGAATGGACGGCCTATCTGCAGGCCAACAAGCATGCCAAGGGCAAGGACACGGTCAGCCAATACGTCAGCAAGGCGTACCGGGCCAGCATCAAGTCCGGCAACAAGGCGGCGGAGAAATTCGCCGACACCCCGGACCAGGAACTCGCCGATGACCTCAAGGCCTTCCTGCTCAAGGGCGCCAAGGACGGCGATGCGCCGGCGACTTGCAGCTGACCGAATTGCCCGCGCATGGTTCTCCCTTGCGCGGGCATCTTAATTCGCTTTCAAAAAAGGAAGCCTGCGATGAGCCTCGCCAAAAGTCCGAGATGGGTTGATGGATTGAGGTCTGACTACGAAAAGCTGTTTGTCGAGAAATGGTCGTCCTACATGGGCGCTGTCCTGCTGTTGTTGGTCATTCTCGGGTTGATGGTCAACGGCCTGGTCTGGTGGATTTTCGCCGGCGTCAGGCTGTGGGGCGACTGGCTCAACAACCTGATCGGCATGGGCCCCGTGCTGGGGATTCCTAGGGAGCTGGACAGCTTCTGGATGCACCGCATGTCGCTGATGAACATCACCTTGGTGCTGGGTGCTTTCTGTGCGGCCCTTCTTTCGCGCCAGTTTGCGCCAAACCGCCCGCCCAAACTCGAATACGTCTGGGCAGCTCTGGGCGGCACGCTTATGGGCGTGGGCGCTGCGCTGGCCGGCGGCTGCACGACCGGCGGTTTCTTCAACCCGGTATTGCACTCGTCTCCGGCAGGCTGGGCCATGTGGGCCGGTCTGCTCGCGGGAGCCGCCATCGGTTTCAAGCTGCTGATGTGGACGCTCGAAAATGTTGAGTGGGGCACCCGGCCGCCGGCCGCCGTGCAAATCCCCGAAAGCATCACGCGACGCTATCCGCTGATCGGCCTGCTGGTCGCACTGCTGGTGCTGTCCTGGGCCGGCACATGGCTATACGCCGGCACCGAACCCTTGGCCAGCCGCGCGCTGATTGTGCTGGCGGGCTTTGCCATCGGATTCATCATGCACCGCTCGCGCCTTTGCTTTGCCCGCGCCTTCCGGGAGCCCTTCGTCACCGCTGAGGGCGAGATGACAAAGGCGGTGATCTTGGTACTGGCTATTGGCATACCCCTCGTCGCGCTGCTGTTCCAGAAGAAGATCATCGACCCCTATATCGCCATTCCCGCGACGTTCTGGATCGGTTCATTGCTGGGTGGCCTGATTTTTGGCATCGGCATGGTCTTTGCCGGAGGCTGCGCATCGGGTGCTCTCTGGCGAATGGGCGAAGGCCACATCAAACTGTGGATCAGCATGCTTTTCTTCGCCTGGATGGGGTCAACCGCCAGCGCTTTGCTCAAGAAGTACCAGATCACCTCCATTGATGAGAGCAACCTCGACACCTTCGAGCGAACTGCCGTCGGTTTTCAGGCCTACCTGCCCGACATGCTGTCCGGATGGGGCCCGGCGTTGTTGGTCAGTTCTGGCCTGCTGCTGCTCTGGTATGCGCTGGTGCGCTACAACGAATCCACTGAAAAGTTCACCCTGATGTAAAGCAATTCCAGTCCCACCAAGGAGCCAGTCATGAATCCTGAACAAATTCCATTCAGTGCCTGCGTGTTGGCACCATTCTCAACCGGAAAATTTGGAGGTCATATGAAAACATTTTCATCCTTGGTTTTAGCACTGTCCATTTCTGCAGCGACAGGGCTCTGCAGTGCACAGGTGGTGAGTGATCCTTCCGTCGTACTGCCCCCTGCAGAAGTTATCTTGAATGCCTGCAAGGATATGGGCGTGGAAGCTGTTGACGGAAACTACGCGCTTTCGAAAATAGACGATGCAATTAATAAAACAGGTAAGGTGTTCTTTATCGATGCAAGACCGGCCCGGACCTATGACGACGGATTCATACCCACGGCATTCAATATGTATGACGCCAAATTCAATCTGATCTATCCCCAATTCGAAAAATTGAATGTTTCAAAGGATACAGAGATATTGATCGGTATCGGCAGACCATGCCCCATGAGCCTCGGAGATATCAAGGAGCTCAAAGGCAAAGGGTATACCAACCTTAAAGCCTTTGTCAAAGGCCCCATTTTCTTTGAGAAATACTTCTCTGAAGTCACCGCCAAAGGGGCGAAAAAGCATGTTTCCAACGGTGCTGTAGTCGTCAACCTTGCCGACGATGCAGATTTATCAAAATTTATGGCTACAAAAACTGAAAAGGACAAAATTGTCATTGTTGCCGGCGCCACTGAAAATGCGAAGTCAAATTATCTGGCGGCAGACAAGGTTTATAAATCCGGCTACAAGAAAACTGCTGTATTTAATGGCGATGTTAACTCCATAAAATAAGAGGTGATGCAATGAGAAAATTATCTTTCATACTGGCGATATCTCTGGCTCTTGCATCAGGATGTGCCTATCAAGAGGGCTCTAAGGTAACGACTGACGCAAAGCCGGGCGCCTACAAGGTCGACGCGATCAAGACCGGCAAGGAAGAAGGGACCATTGACAAGGAATTCTTCAAGAAAATCATGGTGGAAAGGCCTTCAAACGTTTCTATTGTGGACGTTAGAACCGCATTCGAATACAAGGCCGGTCACTTTGAGAACGATAAACACATATTCATTAACGATCTCTATGTCAAAGGGTGCGATGCCACGCTGGCGCAGCTTCCGAAAGAGGGCTATGTGGTGTTCGTATGCGCCACGGGGGCACGGGCAGGTGAGATGTATTCCGGGATCAAGGACGACTGCAAATATGCAGGTCTCAAGCGGCTTTTCTTCCTTGATGCCAATGTGGATTTCACCCCCAAAGGTCCCATAGTCCGTTAACTTTTTATTTGGAGCAAATCATGAAAACAAAGTACATCCCCCTCGTGGCCGCCCTGATGTCGGCCCTGGTCATCATGCCCGTCCAGGGGCAATCGGCGGCACCGGCCACAGCGGCAGCCGCTGCAAGCGCACCGGTCGTGGCGTATTCGCCTGCCAATCCCGGACCCGGCTGGTACAAGCAGCTGGTCAACCTGGACTTCGTGAAGAAGCAGGCCGTGGTGCCCAAGATCGACGGCGTCATGCTGATCGATTCACGGCCCGCCGCACGCAAGTACGACCTCGGCCATATCCCCACCGCCATCAATATTCCGGACACCCAATTTGACAAGCTGGCCCCGACGATGCTGCCGCAGGACAAGGCCACCCTGCTGGTGTTCTATTGCGAAGGCTACGATTGCATACTGAGCCACAACGGGGCTCACAAGGCGGAAAAGCTGGGCTACACGAATGTCCGCGTCTTCGCCGAGGGTTTCCCCGGCTGGATCGCCGGCGGCAACCTGCACGCGGTCAGCATCCCGTACATCAAGAAGCTGATCGACGAGAAAGCGCCGATGACGCTGATCGACTCGCGGCCTAAGGCGCGCAAGTACGACCTCGGCCACATCCCGACGGCCATCAACATCCCGGACTCCCAGTTCGATACGCTGGCGCCCAAGATGCTGCCGGCCGACAAGAATTCCCCCCTTTACTTTTACTGTGAAGGCGTGACCTGCGTGCTCAGCAACGATTCCGCACTCAAGGCGATCAAGCTGGGCTACACCAATGTCAAGGTGGTGCCTGAAGGCTATCCGGCGTGGGAAAAAGCCTATGGACCCGGTCCGACCGCAGCCGCCACCGGCGCAGCCCCGGCAGCTGCCAAGGCGCCCGCCATGGAGGCGGGCAAGGAGGCCGGCACGATCTCCGTGGCCTCTTTCGAGCGCATCTTCAAGGAGGCACCCGACAGCGTCTTCCTGATCGACGTGCGCGATGCGAAGGAGTTCGACACCGGCAGCTTCAAGAGTGCGATCAACATGCCCGTGAGCACCCTGGAGAAAAACCTGGACAAGCTGCCCAAGGGCAAGCCGATCATCTTCTTCTGCGGCGCCGGGGCGCGCAGTGGCGAAGCGCATGACATGGTCAAGCTCTACAAGCCCGAGATCAAGACCGTTTTCCTCGATGCCGACATCAAGTGGGCCAAGGACGGCACCTACACGATCAAGGGCAAATGAACAGAAACAACACCATGAAACGCAATTCACTCCTCCTTTCCGCCCTGCTCGCTTTCTCCCTGAGCGGCATCGCGCAAACCCAGACCGAGACTTTCTTCAACGTCACCAGTACCGACAACCAGGCACAAGGCATGGCGATGGTCCTGGCCACCCAGATGGCCGAGCAGAAAGCCGCGGTGCGCATCCTGCTCTGCGGCCCGGCCGGCCAGTTGGCGCTGAAGACCTATGAGCCGGCGGCGCTGAAGCCGCGCAATGTCACGCCCAAGCAGATGATGACCGGGCTGATCAAGGGCGGCGCCACGGTGGAAGTTTGTGCGCTGTTCCTGCCGAATGCCGACAAGACGCCGGCTGACCTGATCGACGGCGTCACGGTGGCGAAGCCGCCAGAGGTCGCCGCCTACATGGTGAAGCCCGGCGTTCGGGCGTTTGGTTTCTAGGCTGCAGGCTGACGCTCAATGCGTCAGTTGCGCCCATACCTTGTCCAGCCGCTTCACGCTGACGGGTTGCGGCGTGCGCAGTTCTTGCGCGAAGAAGCTGACGCGCAGCTCTTCGAGAAGCCAGCGAAATTCCGCCATGCGGTCATCCACCGCGCCTTTGCGCTCGGCCACCAGGCGCCAGTAGCGCTGTTCCAGGGGACGCAACTCGGCCAGCCTGCCCGCGTCGCGCACGGGGTCGGCGCGCAGTTTGTCCAAGCGCAACGAAATGGCTTTCAGGTAACGCGTGAAGTGCTGCAAAGAGGTCCAGGGCGTTGCGACGATGAAGCGCTTGGGCATCAGGCGCTGCAGTTGCTGGCTGCAGTCCGCGGTGGCGTCTGGCGCGTTCCGCGTGTCTTTGATCTTGCGCAGCGCGGCGGCGTATTCGGTCAGGATGGTATGGGCCAGGCGGGCAACTTCATTGGCAATCAGCGTCAGGCGCCCCCGGCCCTCTTCCAGGCGGCGCTTGAAGTCCGCCTCGCCGGCCGGTAGCGGCTCAAGCAGGAATGCACGGTCCAGCGCGACGTCGATGATCTGCTCACGCAACTCTTCCAGCGTGCCACCGCCGGTGCCGTCGGGCGCACGACCGACCTGCATGTAGGTCACGGCCATCTTCTGCAGTTCGGGAACGTTCTTTTCAAGGTATTTCAGTGCGTCCTTGAGCTGAAGGGCAAACAACCTGCGCAGGCCGGCCCGGTGGCGCGCAGCGGCGACGTCGGGCTCGTCGAAGACTTCGATGGTGACTGCGTCGCCCCCGTCGATCAGTGCCGGAAAGCCGATCAGCGTCTGCCCGCCCTTGCGGATCTCCATCAGTTCCGGCAGTTCGCCAAAGGTCCACGCGGTATGGCGCTGGCTTGCGGCCGGCGCCGCCTTTACTTCTGACTTGATAGCTAACTCTGGCCGTGCTACGCTGGCTAGCTCCGGTTTTTCTTCGAATATTTCATCTTTTCGCGTGGCGGTCGGTTGCGCGGCCACCTTGAGTCCCGCCAGGGCCTGGAACGCCCCGCGTGCCTGCGCCCCCAGCTCGGCCTTCAGCGCGCCGAGGTTGCGACCTGTCCCAAGTTGCCGGCCATGCTCGTCCACGACGCGGAAGTTCATGAACAGGTGCGGGCTGAGCATGTCGAGTTTGAAGTCGGCGCGCTTCACATCCAGGCTGGTGGCAGCACGCACCACCTTGAGCAGCGCGTCCGTCAGGCTGCCCTGGCCAAAACCCTCGGGGGTGCCCAGCTCTTGCGCAAGCCGCTTCGCGCTTTCCGGCAGGGGCACGAAGCGCCCGCGCGGGCGCTGCGGCAGACTCTTGAGCAGCGCCTGGATCTTGTCCTTGAGCATGCCGGGCACGAGCCACTCGCAGCGGTCCTCGTTGACCTGGTTCAGCACGAACAGCGGCACCGTGACGGTCAGGCCGTCCTTTGCGTCGCCGGGTTCGTGCAGGTAGGTGGCGTCGCAGTCCACGCCGCCGAGACGGATCATGCGGGGAAACGCATGGGTGGTGATGCCGGCGGCCTCATGGCGCATCAGTTCCTCGCGCGTCAGCACCAGCAGCTGAGGCTGGGGCTGGCCACCCGGGGCGCTCGCCGCACGCCGGCGGACTTCCTCGCGGTACCAGGCCTCGAAGCTGGCGCCGCTGCACACGTCGGGCGGCAATTGCTGGTCGTAGAAGGCGTAGATCAATTCGTCGTCCACCAGCACGTCCTGCCGGCGCGACTTGTGCTCCAGTTCTTCCACCCGCGCAATCAGTTTCTGGTTGGCGGCCAGGAAGGGTAGCTGGGTGTCCCACTGCGCGCCCACCAGCGCCTCGCGGATGAAGATCTCGCGCGCCGCGTGCGGGTCCACCTTGCCGAAGTCCACGCGACGACCGCTGTAAACCACCAGCCCATACAAGGTGGCACGCTCGAGCGCTGTCACCTGAGCGGCCTTTTTCTCCCAATGCGGGTCCAGCAGCTGTTTCTTCAGGAGGTGGCCGCCCACCTGCTCCAGCCATTGCGGCTCGATGTTGGCGATGCCCCGGCCGAACAGGCGCGTGGTCTCCACCAGCTCGGCCGCCACGATCCAACGGCCCGGCTTCTTGGACAGGTGCGCGCCCGGGTGGCGATGGAACTTGATGCCGCGCGCGCCCAGGTAGACCTCTTCCTCCTCCATCTTCCAGCCGATGTTGCCCAGCAGGCCGGCCAGCATGGACAGGTGCAGTTGCTCGTAGCTGGCCGGCGTCTCATTGAGCGGCCATTTGTGCTCGGCCACCACGGTGTGCAGCTGGCTGTAGATATCGCGCCATTCGCGCAGGCGGCGCACGCTGACGAAGTTCTGGCGCAGCAGTTGTTCGTACTGGCGGTTGCTGAGCTTGTGCGTGGAGTGGGCTGCTACCGCGGGCACGGCGGCGCCCTGCCCCGCCAGTGCTTGGCGCGCCGCCGCCATGGCCTGCGCTGCGCGCTGGGCCACAGGCAGCACGGCCTGGGACACCGGGCCATTGCGCGCGGCCTCTTTCTGGGCACGGGCCGAAGGCAGCGTGGGCGCTCCGCCACGCGCTTCGTTGATCCATTTCCACAGCTTGAGGTAGCCGGTGAACTCGCTCTTGTCGTCGTCGAATTTGGCGTGCGCCTGGTCGGCCTGCTGCTGGGCGTCCATCGGGCGGTCGCGCACGTCCTGCACCGACAGGGCCGAGGCAATCACCAGCACCTCGTCCAGCGCGTTGCGCTCGCGCGCCTCCAGAATCATGCGGCCCACGCGCGGATCCAGTGGCAGGCGGGCCAGTTCACGGCCCAGCGCGGTCAGCTCGTTCGCGTCGTCCACGGCGCCGAGTTCGTTGAGCAACTGGTAGCCGTCGGCAATGGCACGGCCCGAGGGCGCGTCGAGGAAGGGAAACTCCTCGACCACGCCCAGGCGCAGCGACTTCATGCGCAGGATGACGCCGGCCAGAGAGGAGCGCAGGATCTCTGGATCGGTGAAGCGCGGACGGCCGTTGAAGTCTTTCTCGTCGTACAGGCGGATGCAGATGCCGTTGGCCACGCGGCCGCAGCGCCCGGCACGCTGGTTGGCGGCGGCCTGGCTGATCGGCTCGACCAGCAACTGCTCCACCTTGCTGCGAAAGCTGTAGCGCTTGACGCGCGCCGTTCCGGCGTCGATCACATAGCGGATGCCCGGCACGGTGAGCGAGGTCTCGGCCACGTTGGTGGCCAGCACGACGCGCCGACCGCTATGGGCATCAAAAATATGGTCCTGCTCGGCCGGTGACAGGCGAGCAAACAGCGGCAGCACCTCGGCCCCGCGGTTGATCGGCGAATGCGACAGGTGGCCGCGCAGGTGGTCAGCTGCCTCGCGGATCTCGCGCTCGCCGGGCAGGAAGACAAGGATGTCGCCGCCTGTGCCACCCGCCCAGAGCTCGTCCACGCCGTCGGCGATCGCCTCGTTCAGGCCGTAGTCTCGGCTCTCCTCGAACGGCTTCCAGCGTTGCTCCACCGGAAACATGCGGCCGGAGACCATGATGACGGGGGCGGGTCCGTTGCGCGAGGCGAAATGCTGGGCGAAGCGGTCGGCATCGATGGTGGCCGAGGTCACGATCACCTTCAGGTCGGGCCGGCGCGGCAGGATCTGGCGCAGGTAACCCAGCAGGAAGTCGATGTTCAGGCTTCGCTCGTGGGCCTCGTCGATGATGATCGTGTCGTAGGCCTTGAGCAGCGGGTCGGTCTGGGTTTCGGCCAGCAGGATGCCGTCGGTCATCAGCTTGACCGAGGCGTCGCGGCTCAGGCGGTCCTGGAAGCGCACCTTGAAGCCCACCACATCGCCCAGTGGCGTGTTGAGCTCCTCGGCAATGCGCTTGGCCACGGAACTGGCGGCAATACGGCGCGGCTGGGTATGGCCGATGAGCTGGCCCTTGCCTGGCAGCAGCTGGCCGTCCGTGCCCCTGGGGCCATTGAGCTTGCCCCTGCCCATGGCCAGCGCGACCTTGGGCAGTTGCGTGGTCTTGCCCGAACCGGTCTCGCCGCAGACGATGATGACCTGGTACCTGTGCAGCGCGGCCATGATTTCGTCGCGCTTGCCTGAGACCGGGAGGGATTCGGGAAACTCGATCTTCAGGGACGGGGGGGCAACGGACACGGATGGTTTCGAACTTCGTGGAGAATCGACGATTATCCCCGCCACCGAGCCGCGCCAAAGCCCATGTCCACCGTTTTCAATTTCACCTTCGTCCCGCTGTTTCGCTCGGTGGCGCCCTACATCCACAAGTTCCGCAATCAGACCTTTGTGGTGGGGGTCTGTGGCGAGGCCATTGCGGCCGGCAAGCTGCAGCATCTGGCGCAGGACCTGGCGATGATACAGAGCATGGGCGTGAAGATCGTGCTGGTGCACGGTTTTCGCCCGCAGGTCAACGAGCAACTCCAGGCCAAGGGGCACGCCGCCAGGTATTCGCACGGCATGCGCATTACCGACGAGGTGGCGCTGGACTGCGCGCAGGAGGCCGCAGGCCAGCTGCGCTACGAGATCGAGGCCGCCTTCAGCCAGGGCCTGCCCAACACGCCGATGGCGGACTCCACAGTGCGCGTGATCAGCGGCAACTTCATCACCGCCCGGCCGGTGGGGATCCTGGATGGCGTGGATTTCCAGCACTCCGGCCTGGTGCGCAAGGTGGATGTCGCGGGCATCACCCGCACGCTGGACATGGGCGCCCTGATGCTGCTGTCACCGTTCGGTTTTTCACCCACTGGCGAAGCCTTCAATCTGACCATGGAAGAAGTCGCCACCAGCGTGGCCATTGCCCTGCAGGTCGACAAGCTGATTTTCGTGACTGAAATTCCGGGCATCCGCATCAGGCCCGAGGAACCCGAGAGCGAAGACAACCCGATCGACACCGAATTGCCCCTGGCCGCCGCCGAGGAGCTGCTGGCGCGCGTCGACCCGGGCCAGCGCCCGACCGACACCGCGTTTTACCTCCAGCATTGCGTCAAGGCCTGCAAGGCCGGCGTCGAGCGCAGCCACATCATTCCGTTTTCGGTGGACGGCTCGCTGCTGCTGGAAATCTATGTGCACGACGGCATCGGCACCATGGTGGTGGACGAAAAACTGGAGAGCCTGCGCGAAGCCACGGCCGACGATGTGGGCGGCATCCTGCACCTGATCGAGCCTTTCGAGAAGGATGGCACCCTGGTCACGCGCAGCCGAACCGAAATCGAACGCGACGCCGCCAACTACACCATCATCGAACACGACGGCGTGATCTTTGCCTGCGCCGCGCTGTACCCCTACCCCGAGGCCAGAACGGCCGAAATGGCCGCCCTCACCGTGTCACCCCAGAGTCAGGGCCAGGGCGATGGCGAGAAAGTCCTCAAGCGCATCGAGCAGCGCGCCCGCGCAGCCGGGTTGCAGAGCATCTTCGTGCTGACCACGCGCACCATGCACTGGTTCATCAAGCGCGGTTTCGTTCAGGTCGACCCCGACTGGCTGCCCGAGGCGCGCAAACGCAAGTACAACTGGGACCGCAAGAGCCAGGTGCTGGTCAAGAAACTGGGCTGACCCGGGCCGCCGAGCACGATTCTTGCTGCTGTTTCGCGGCAAGCTTGCAAGGCAGCCCTGGCGGCAGCCAACCCTCCATTCAACATCGTGGGCCAACCACAGGAAACACACATGAGTTCACTCAACTTCATCGGCGGCGAAAAAGGCGGCGTGGGCAAATCGGTCGCGGCACGGGTTCTGGCACAGTACTACCTCGACAAGGGCCTGCCCTTCATCGGCTTCGACACCGACCGCTCCCATACCTCTTTCACCCGCTTCTATGCCGACTACGCCTCGCCGGTGGTGGTGGACAGCTACGAGGGACTGGATCGGGTCGTGGGGTCCTTCGAAGAGACCTTGCCCGACGGCCAGCAATCCAGCGTGATCGTGGACCTGGCCGCGCAGACTGCCGCGCCGCTTTCGCGCTGGGTCAAGGATTCGGACCTGATTGCCGTGCTTACCGACATGGGAATCACCGTCAATTTCTGGCATCTGGCCGATGCCGGCAAGGATTCGGTGGACCTGCTGCAGCGCCTGATCGACACCTACGGCCAGGGGCCGAACTACCTGGTGATCAAGAACCTGGGGCGCGGTTCGGATTTTTCGGAGCTGGAGCAATCCACCGCATTGAAGAACGCCCTGGCACTCGGTGCCCGCGTGACCACGCTGGGCCAGCTGCACGAGGCCAGCATGCGCAAGATCGACCGGCAGAACGCCAGTTTCTGGGCCGCCATCAACCACCGCGGCGGCCCGGATTCACTGGGCCTGCTGGAGCGCCAGCGCGTCAAGACCTGGCTGAAATCCACCTACGAGATGCTGGACACGCTGCCGCTTTAGGCGTCAGCGCGGCGCACGGACGGTGCGCCAGATCATCACCAGCGCCAGGATCAGGATGCTGGTGAAAACGACGAGCGACCAGTTGGCCAGCGTGCCGCCGAGAAAGGTCCAGTCGATCTTGCTGCAATCCCCCGTTCCTTTGAAGATCATCGGCAGCACGCGCTGCAGGGGAAAGGTCTCGATCATCCCGTAGAAGTCGCGCCCGCAGTTCACCACCTCGGGCGGGTACCACTGCAGCCAGGACTGCCGCGCTGCGGTAAAGCCGCCAAAGCCGGCGACCAACACCAGCATCACCGCGCCGCCCAGGTGCAGCGCTCGCCGGCCGCTGAGCGCGGTCAGTCCGGCCACCATGGCCACGAGCATCAACGCGTACCGCTGCACGATGCACATCGGACACGGATTAAGCCCCACGACATGCTGCAGGTACAGGCCGAAGGCCAGCATGGCCAGGCAGGCAAGGCACAGGGCGGCGAACAGGCGCCGGGGATAGGTTTCAAACCAGGTCAGAGAAATCATCGAGCTTCCAAAAATTGCGGGCTGAGCACGCGGTCGTCACCCGCTTGCGACTTCATGCAGACTGGGAACCCTGGATTGTTGCGCAGGACAAGCCGCTTCATCCCGTTCAGCGGCACAGGCTTGAGTTGCGGGAGCCGGGTTTAGTTCCCGCAGGGTGATCGGCCCGATCACGCTGGAGCCCCCTAAAGCACTGTTGGCGGGCTGATCACCGAGGTTCCTCCCGGCACGGTATTCCCGATGTGTTGACCCAGAAAGTCCAGGAAGCGCCGTACCGCCGGTGCCAGGCCGCGGCGCGAGGCAAACACCGCGTGCACGCGCCCGGGCGCCGGATTCCAGCCCGGCAGCACGGGCACCAGGCGTCCGGCCTGAATCTCGTCGCCGCACATGTAGTCGGGCAAGACGCAGATGCCGACGCCGTCCACCACCGCGAATTTCAGTGTCAGCAGGTCATCGGCCACAAAGCGGGGCTGGTGCGCCCACTCGTGGGTCGCGCCGTCGGGCCCGAACAAGCGTACGGTGGCGCGGCCGTCGTTCGCCGCCATCGACAGGGTGTCCAGCCGGGCCAGGTCCTGCGGCGTGGCGGGGCGCCCCTGGCGCGCCAGCTGGGCGGGGCTGCCGACCAGCAGACCCTGGCTGATGCCCAGCGGCTTGATCACGAGGCTGCCACTGTCCTCCAGTGTCGGGCGCACGCGCAAGGCCACATCGATGCCCTCCTCCACCAGGTTGACGACCCGGTTGCTCACCTGCATCTCCACGCGAACCAGTGGGTACAAGCCCATGAATCGCGGCAGCAGTTCGCCCACCACGGTCTGGGCCAGCGTGACCGGGCAACTCACGCGCAGGGTGCCGCGCGGTTCGGAGTGAACCAGCGCCACGACGTCGGCCGCCGCCTCGGCCTCTTCCCGCACCGCCACACAGTGCCGCAGATACTGCGCGCCCACGTCGGTCAGCGAGAGCCGGCGCGTGGTGCGATGCAGCAGCCGCACGCCGAGGCGCCCCTCCAGTTCGGCCACGCGGCGCGACAGGCGCGACTTGGGCAGGCCGAGCGCCCGGCCGGCAGCGGCAAAGCCGCCGCGCTCCACCACCTCGGCAAAGAAAAGCATGTCGTTGAGATCTTGCACGGTAGCCTCCGGGCGTTGATTGTTCCAAATTCAGGACAATCTAACGCAAATTCACTGACTTATCCATTCATCGATCTGTCCGCATACTTCATCCATGGTCACCAAGCGTGGCCCTAACCCCGTAAAGGACCTCATCATGAAACTGCTTCACATCGACTCCAGCATCCTTGCCGCCAACTCCGTTTCGCGCCAGCTCACCCGGGACATCGTCGCCCAATGGCGTGCCAGCCACCCGGGCACTGTCGTCGACCACCTCGACCTGGCCGTGGACGCGCCGAGCCACCTGTCGGCCGACGCACTCGGCTTTCGCAGCGCGCCGGGCGCACAGCCCCTGACCGACGCGCAACAGCGTGAAAACGCCGTGTCGGAAAAGCTGGTGGCGCAGTTGCTGGCCGCCGACGTAATCGTGATCGGTGCCCCGCTGTACAACTTTTCCATCCCCAGCCAGCTCAAGGCGTGGATCGACCGCATTGCCCAGCCCGGGCGCACCTTCACCTACACCGACAAGGGCCCGAAGGGGCTGGCCACCGGCAAGACCGTGATCGTCGCGTCCACCCGCGGCGGCGCCTATTCCACCAGTGAGGCTGGTCAGGCCATGGAGCATCAGGAAAGCTACCTCCAGACGGTGTTGGGCTTTCTCGGCATCACCGATGTGCGTTTCGTGCGCGCCGAAGGTCTGGCCATGGGCGAAGCTGCCCGTGCGCAGGCCTTGTCCGCCGCCAGCCGGGAAATCAAGGCCCTTGCGGCGAGCGCGGCGAATGAAGCCAACGCCGCGCAGGCGGCCTGAATCCCGTCAGGATCACCCCACAGAGTGGCCGGGCCCTGATGGCGCCGGCCACGGCTTTGGAAAGCTTGATAAAGTGGAGCCCTCGCGGCATGACTTGCCGACCACTCTTCAAAGGCGCCGATGGCACGCACCGTTCAATGTATCAAGCTCGGCAAGGAAGCCGAAGGCCTCGACTTCCCGCCCTACCCTGGCGACCTGGGCAAGCGCATCTGGGAAAGCGTCAGCAAGGAGGCCTGGGCCGCCTGGCTCAAGCACCAGACCATGCTGGTCAACGAAAATCGACTGAACCTTGCCGACGCGCGTGCCCGCCAGTACCTGGCGCGCCAGATGGAAAACCATTTTTTCGGGGACGGCGCCGATGCCGCGCAGGGCTACGTTCCCCCGACGGCCTGAAGACCCCGCCCCCCGGCGCTGACGCGCCCAGCCTGAATGACCGCATTCGCCAGTCCGGTGCATTGGCTGCCCGACGGCACCCCGCACAACCCCCGATTCAACGACCGTTACCGCGGCGATGGAGATGACGGCCGGGGCGGCATCCTGCAGGCGCGCCACGTCTTTCTGGATAGTTGCGAGCTGCCCCACGCCTGGAGCGAAGCCCCAAGCTGGACGATTCTTGAAACCGGCTTTGGCCTGGGCCTGAATTTCCTCGCCACCTGGCAGGCCTGGCGCGCCGACCCGCAGGCTCCTCACCATCTGCACTATGTGGCCATCGAGGCCTGGCCCCCGACGGCCGACGACCTGCGACGCGGCGTGGCCGCCTACCCCGAACTCGCACCGCTGGCACAGGAACTGGCCCAGCGCTGGGCCGGCTTGCTTCCGGGCTTTCACCGGATGGCCTTCGACGAGGGCCGGGTGCAGCTGACACTGTGCATCGGGGAGGTGCGCGCCATGCTGCGAGAGCTGCGCTTTGAGGCCGATTCCGTCTATCTGGACGGCTTCACCCCGGCCCTGAATCCCGATATGTGGGACCCCCACACGCTGAAGGCCGTGAGCCACCTGTGCCGGCGTGGCACGCGCGTGGCCACGTGGACCATCGCCCGCAGCGTGCGCGATGCGCTGGCGCAAACCGGCTTCATCGTCGAAAAAGTACCCGGCCTGCCGCCCAAGCGCGACTGCCTGCGCGGCCGCTGGGACCCACCGTGGAGCCCGCGCCGGCCCGAGCCGGCCCCGGTGGCACCGTGGGCCGGAGCCGACCGGCGCGCGCTCGTCATCGGCGCGGGCCTGGCCGGGGCTTCGGCGGCCTACAGCCTGGCCCGGCGCGGCTGGCAGGTCACCGTGCTGGACCGTGCCGGCGCCCCGGCGGCGGGGGCTTCCGGCCTGCCGGCGGGCGTGGTGGCGCCCCATGTCTCATCGGACGACCGGCTGCTCTCGCAGCTCAGCCGCAACGGGGTGATGGCCACGCTGGCCCGCGCCGCCGAACTGCTGCCCGAGGGCGACGGCTGGGCCGCCAGCGGCGTGCTGGAGCGACGCCTGAAAGGCAGCCGTGAACTGCCTGCCGACTGGCTGGACCCCGCCTCGCCCGGCCACGCCTGGAGCCGCCCGGCCGATGCAGCACAGCACAGCGCCGCCACCCTGCCCGACGACAGCCCCGCGCACTGGCACGCCCGCGGCGGCTGGGTGTGCGCCCCCGCCCTGGTGGCCGCGATGCTGGCCGCGCCCGGCATCATCTGGCGCGGCAACGCTGCCGTGGCCGCGCTGCGGCTGGACCGCCCTCAGACCGAAGGCGGCGTTGCCGATGGCCGGGGCTGGACCGCCCTCTCCGCCGATTACACGGTTCTGGCCCAGGCACCGCTGGTCGTGGTGGCGGCCGGCTTCGACAGCGTGGATCTGCTGACCAGCACCGGCGTGCCCGCCCTGCCGCTCAACCCCCTGCGCGGCCAGTTGCTGTGGGGCCCCATGCCGGCGCCTCCGCACCTGCTGCCGCCGTTCCCGGTCAACGGCCTGGGCAACTTCATCACCGGTGTGCCGGTGGACGGCACGCCCAGCTGGGTGCTGGGTTCCAGCTTCGAGCGTGGCTGCCGTGAGGCTGTGCTGCGCGACGCAGACAGCCAGGAAGTGGTCGCCAAGCTGGCCGAGCTGCTGCCGGCCAGCGCCGCCGCCCTGGCGCCGCAGATCGCCAGCGGCGCCGCCCGCGCCTGGGCCGCCGTGCGCTGCACCGTGCCCGACCGCCTGCCGGTGGTCGGCGCGCCGGACGCCACCGCCCTGCCCGGCCTGTTCGTCAGCACCGGCATGGGCGCGCGCGGCATGACCCTAGCCGTGCTGTGCGGCGAACTGCTGGCGGCGCAACTCGCCGGCGAGCCGCTGCCCGTGCCGCTACGAATGGCGCGGGCGCTGGCACCGCAACGGCTGCTGCGACCGTCGTAAAAAAACTCCTGAAACAATAGCTTCTCATGACCGTTTCACGCTGGGAAACGACCAAAATAGCTCGAAAAAGTAGCCCCCAAAGGCCATGGCGACCGATGGTCCGGGCAGGATGGCTTGGCAGGGCAGTTTGAGCGAGAGGTCAGGCCTCGCTGGCACGGCGGATGCCCGGCTCCAGTGCGAAAAACTGCGGGCTGAGTGAAGCCGTCGGCGCGCGGAGTTTCTCGATCTCGGACGCCGGCGCATGCACTTCCAGCCGCACGATCTTGGCGATCTGCAGCGCCTGCCCGAGCAGCTCGCCGACGTTCTGGAGGTGCGCCAGCACGGCCTCGGCATTGACGTAGCCCTCACGACAGTGCGCCGTAGTGCCATTGAAGGAAAAAGCGTAATGCATGCATCCCGGCTCCGTGCGCGTGCGCTCCACGAACTGGGGGCCGAGCGCCTTGAACGCCGCG
>JAABQG010000043.1 GCA_011391595.1 Hydrogenophaga sp. | reverse complement strand
CGCGCCGGGCCGCCCCAAGCAAGGCGGGCCCCCTCGGGGGGCAGCGCAGTACACGAAGTGACGAGTGTGGGGGCCATGCGCCGCCGCGCCGGGCCGCCCCAAGCAAGGCGGGCCCCCTCGGGGGGGCAGCGCAGTACACGAAGTGACGAGCGTGGGGGCCATATCCTTCTACAGTGGGCGATTCTTGTCAGGATTCGGCGCGCGCCGCTGTGGCAGCAGCAACAGGATGCTGGCAACCGGCCAGAGCGCCGCTTCCAGCAAGGGGGCCAACAAGAGAGGCCAGCCGGGGA
Organism: Hydrogenophaga sp.; assembly: GCA_011391595.1. GTDB lineage: Bacteria > Pseudomonadota > Gammaproteobacteria > Burkholderiales > Burkholderiaceae_C > JAABQG01. The sequence continues at coordinate 28,593 of JAABQG010000043.1, read as the reverse complement.
ACAGCCCGCCGCTGATCAGGCGGACTGTCAGTTCGATGGCGTGGGCTGCCGCAAACAGCGGCAGCACCTGCAACGCCTGCGTGGGAACCGGGAACCACAACAGGCGCCGGTGAATCGTGATGGCAAAGTAGCTCAGCGCGGTGTAGGACAGGGCATGCTGGCCGAGCAGGGCGGATTGGTGCACGTCCATGAACAGGCCAAAGACGAAGGCGGCGCCCACGCCCACTCGAAGGGGCTGGTGGACGCTCCAGAACACCAGTGCCAGTGCCAGAAAGTCAGGCACCCACGCTGCACGCCCTGCGCCCGCCATGTTGGGGGCCATGTTCATCAGCAGTGCCGCCAGCAGGCTTGCCCAGATGAAGGCAGGACTGGCGGGCAGCAACAACTGCTGGCCGGGGCGCATGATCATGGTCGCCCCTTGCGCTTCGTCGTCGGCGACGCAACTTCTTCTGGCGGCGGGGCGGGAATGGCGCCGGCCATCGGCTTGAGCACCATCACATGGCGTGCGCCCAGCGCCTGCGCGACCGGGTTGCATTGGATGCGGGCAAACGCTGAATCGGCGCGACGCTCGACCTTGGCAACGCGGCACACGGGCATACCTGGCGGGTAGACGCCGTCCACGCCGCTGGTCGTCAGGACATCACCCGCCAGCACGTCGGCGTTGGCCGCCATGAACCGCAACTCCAGCGAACCGCCCTGGGTCACCGGATCTCCGTAGGCAACACTGCGGGCGCCGGTGCGGGTGTTGAGCACCGGGATGGCCTGATCGCGGTCGATCACCAGCGAGACCTCGCTGACCAGGGGGTACACCCGTGTGACCTGGCCCAACACGCCCGATTCGTCCACGACTGGCGAGCCGGCCTCGATGCCTTGGGCAAGTCCGCGGTCGATGATGATCTTGCGGGTGTAAGGATCAGCGGCGTCGTAGAGGACCTCAGCCGGTTGCGCGCTTACGCTGAGTTGCTCTCGCAACGCCAGCAGCTTGCGAAGGCGGGTGTTTTCCAGGGTCAGGTGCTCGACCTGGTTGGATCGCAGGGCCTGCAATGCGAGCTTCTGGCGCGCTTCATCTTCAGTCTGTCGGGCTGACTTGACGGTGGAGACATAGGCGCCGGCGTTCTGCCCAAAGTAAACCGGCTGCATCAGCAGCCACTGCGCCGGATAGAGGATGGTGGCCGCCGTGGTGCGCAGGGGCTGGGAAATCTTCAGCCGCGTATCTGCGACCATCAGGAACAGGGCGAGCGCGCTGAAGAAGACCAGCTTGGAAAACGCCGACGGCCCCTGCTTGAAGAAGGGGGGCGGGGTTCGGTCGAGGGTTCCCAGTGGCATGGTGCTGACGGATTGTCCCAGTTTCAGAAGCTGAAACCGAAACGGGCGCCTGCGGCTTGCGGGCGAGGCGGCGGCGCCGCAACACCGCGCTTATTCGCTGGTGAAAATGCTGCCCAGTCGGTCCATGCGTTCCAGCGCCATGCCGCAGCCGCGCACCACGCAGGTCAGGGGTTCTTCAGCCACCAGCACGGGCAGGCCGGTTTCCTCGGCCAGCAGGCGGTCGAGATCGCGCAGCAGGGCGCCGCCGCCGGTCAACATCATGCCGCGGTCGGCAATGTCGGCACCGAGCTCGGGCGGGGTGTGCTCGAGGGCGGTCTTGACGGCAGAGACGATCTGGTTCAGCGGATCGGTCAGGGCTTCAAGAATTTCGTTGCTCGAAATCGTGAAGCTGCGCGGCACGCCCTCGGACAGGTTGCGTCCCTTGACTTCCATTTCCTTGACTTCGGAGCCGGGGAAGGCCGAGCCGATGCTTTTCTTGATGGCCTCCGCAGTGGGCTCGCCGATCAGCATGCCGTAGTTGCGCCGGATGTAGTTGATGATGGCGTCGTCGAAGCGGTCGCCGCCCACGCGCACGCTGCCCTTGTAGACCATGCCGCCCAGCGAGATCACCCCGACTTCGGTGGTGCCGCCGCCGATGTCTACGACCATGGAGCCGCTGGCTTCGCTGACGGGCAGGCCGGCGCCGATGGCCGCGGCCATCGGTTCTTCAATCAGATAGACCTCGGAGGCGCCCGCGCCCAGCGCCGATTCGCGGATCGCTCGTCGCTCCACCTGGGTCGATCCGCAGGGCACGCAGATGATGATGCGCGGGCTCGGCCGGAAAACGCCACGCGGCAGCACCATCTTGATGAACTGCTTGAGCATCTGCTCGGTGACGGTGAAGTCGGCAATCACGCCATCCTTCATCGGTCGGATCGCCTCGATGTTGCCCGGCACCTTGCCCAGCATGGCCTTGGCTTCCTTGCCCACGGCCTGAATGGTCTTTTTGCCCTGCGGGCCGCCTTCATGGCGGATCGCCACGACCGAGGGTTCATCGAGCACGATGCCTTTGTCGCGAACGACAATCAGGGTGTTCGCCGTGCCCAGGTCAATCGCCAGATCGGTGGAAAAGTACCGCCGGAAGGATCCAATCATCACAAGTCCTCTCGGGCATGGCGGGCACATCGGCCCGGCATCGCCCCGTTATTCGATTCAAAAAATGTGTTTTCCGTGCAAATGGCGTCGCTTTCGCGGGCGTTGCACCAAAGGCGGGATAATACCGCATCGCCTGTGAATAACTCGGGTGTTGGAGCCCGGAGTGTTACCTTTACATCTCGTTTCCGAAGCATTTTTCCCATGTCCCTGACACCCCAAGATATCGCGCGGATCGCCAATCTGGCCCGGCTTGAGCTCCAGCCTGATGAAAGCGAGCGCTTGCTTACACAGATCAATGGTTTCTTCAATATCGTGGAAACCATGCGGGCGGTGGATACCTCGGGCATCGAACCCCTGGCCCATCCGGTGGCAGCGATTCAGGATGTGGCCTTGCGCCTGCGCGATGACGTGGCCAGCGAGCCTGATCAGCGCGAAGCCAACCAGCGCAGCGCGCCGTCAGTGGAGCGCGGCCTGTTTCTCGTGCCCAAGGTGATTGAGTGAAGCGCTGCATATGACTCAGAACTCCAAACCCCTGCATGACCTGACCGTGGCTGAACTGGCGGGTCAACTGCGCGCGCGTGAGGTTTCGGCGGTCGAGGCCGCGCAACACTTTCTGGCGCGCGCCGCGTCGCATGCATCGCTGGGGGCTTATCTCGCGATGGATGACGAAGTCACCCTGGCCCAGGCACGTGCCGCAGACGCACGTCTGGCCGCAGGCTCGGCGGGCCCGCTGGAAGGTGTCCCGATGGCGCACAAGGACATATTTGTCACGAAAGACTTCCCCAGTACGGCCGGCTCAAGGATGCTGGAGGGCTACCGCTCGCCGTTCGATGCCACCGTGGTGCGCAAACTGGCCGAGTCGGGCGTCGTGACTCTGGGCAAACTCAACTGCGATGAATTCGCCATGGGTTCAGCCAACGAAAACTCCGCGTACCACCCGGTGCGCAACCCCTGGGACCTGACGCGCGTGCCGGGCGGCTCCTCGGGTGGCAGCGCCGCCGCCGTGGCGGCGCGTCTGGTGCCTGCCGCCACCGGCACAGACACGGGGGGCTCGATCCGTCAGCCGGCCTCGTTCTGCGGCATCACCGGCATCAAGCCCACCTATGGCCGCGCTTCGCGTTACGGCATGATCGCGTTCGCGTCGAGCCTCGACCAAGGCGGACCGATGGCGCGCACTGCCGAGGACTGTGCTTTGCTGCTTACGGCCATGTGCGGGCCGGATCCGGATCGCGACTCGACCTCGCTCGATGTACCCGCAGAGGATTTCACCCGCTCGCTCAATGATTCGCTCGACGGCCTGCGGATCGGTGTCCCGAAAGAGTTTTTCGGTGAAGGACTGGCGCCGGACGTCCGCGCGACGGTGGATGCTGCACTCGAGGAATATCAAAAGCTGGGCGCGAAGCTGGTCGAAATCACGCTGCCGCGAACCGAGCTGTCCATCCCGGTCTACTACATCATTGCGCCTGCCGAGGCAAGCTCCAACCTGAGCCGCTTCGACGGCGTCAAGTTCGGCCACCGCGCAAAGAACTACGCCGATCTGGTGGACATGTACAAGAAGACGCGGGCCGAGGGTTTTGGCGACGAGGTCAAGCGCCGCATCATGATCGGCACCTACGTGCTGAGCCACGGCTACTACGACGCCTACTACCTTCAGGCGCAGAAGATCCGCCGCATGATTGCCGACGATTTCCAGCAGGCTTTCAGGTTCTGCGACGTGATCGCTGGTCCGGTCGCACCCACGGTGGCGTGGAAGCTCGGTGGGCATGGCAACGACCCTTTGGCGGACTACCTGGCCGACATCTTCACGCTGCCTGCATCATTGGCCGGCTTGCCCGGTATGAGCGTGCCCGCCGGATTTGGCGAAGGGGGGATGCCCGTTGGACTGCAACTGATAGGCAACTACTTTTTGGAGGCAAAGCTGCTGAACCTGGCACACCAACTTCAGCAAGTCACCGATTTCCACTCCCGCAAGCCCGAGGGAGTCTGAGCATGAAAACACCCCCGACCTCCCCCGCGAAGTCGCTGCTGGTCAGAGGCTACGAAGTCGTGATCGGCTTTGAGACCCATGCCCAGCTGGCCACCCAGTCCAAGATTTTCAGCCGCGCGCCCGTCGCTTTTGGCGCCGAACCCAATACCCAGGCCTGCGCCGTGGATCTGGCGCTGCCCGGCACGCTGCCCGTGATGAACAGGGGGGCCGTGGAGCGCGCCATCGAGTTCGGACTCGCGGTCGGCTCGCACATTGCGTCGCGCAGCATTTTTGCGCGCAAGAACTATTTCTATCCCGACTTGCCCAAGGGCTACCAGATCAGCCAGTTCGAGATTCCGGTGGTGCAAGGTGGCGCGGTGGCTTTCTTCCTGGGCGACGAAAAGAAGACCGTTCGCTTGGTCCGGGCGCACCTTGAAGAAGATGCGGGCAAGTCGCTTCACGAGGACTTCATTGGCCAGAGCGGCATCGACCTGAACCGTGCAGGCACCCCGCTGCTGGAGATCGTGACCGAGCCGGACATGCGTTCTTCCGCCGAAGCGGTGGCTTACGCGAAAGAGTTGCACAAGATCGTCACCTGGATCGGCATCTGCGATGGCAACATGCAGGAAGGCAGCTTCCGTTGCGACGCCAATGTTTCGGTGCGCAAGCCCGGGCAGGCGCTGGGCACGCGCCGCGAGATCAAGAACCTGAACAGTTTCAAGTTCATGCAGCAGGCGATGGACTATGAAATTCGCTGGCAGATCGAACAGATCGAGGATGGCATCCCGATCCAGCAGGCCACGGTGCTGTTTGACCCGGAAACGGGCGAGACGCGTTCCATGCGGAGCAAGGAGGACGCGGCCGACTACCGCTATTTCCCTGACCCGGACCTGCCGCCCCTGGTGATTGGCAACGACTGGGTGGACCGGGTGCGAGCCGAAATGGCCGAGTTGCCACGGGTGATGGCCCAGCGCTTCGTGGCCGACTACGGTTTGCCTGAATACGATGCCACCACGCTGACGCAAAGCAAGGCCATGGCCGCCTATTTTGAAGCCACTGCCAAAGCATGCGGGCAACCCAAGCTGGCGAGCAACTGGATCATGGGCGAGGTGTCGCGCCGATTGAACGCGGGTGAATTGGGGATCGAGCAGTCCGCGGTCAGTGTGCTTCAGCTTGCAGGGCTGATTGCCCGCATTGCCGATGGCACGATCTCCAACAGCGCAGGGCGTCAGGTTTTTGAGGCGCTGTGGAATGGCGAAGGTCAGGATGCCGACGCACTGATCGAAGCGATGGGCCTGAAGCAGATGAACGACTCCGGTGCGCTGGAAGCCATCATCGATGCGGTGATTTCGGCCAACGCGGACAATGTGGCGCAGTTCAAGGCCGGCAAGGAAAAGGCCTTCAACGCGCTCGTGGGCCAGATCATGAAAGCCAGCAAGGGCAAGGCCAATCCGCAGCAGGTCAACGATTTGCTGCGGAAGAAACTAGGCTGAGCGGCCCCTCCTGGAGCGCACTTTCAACGCGCAGGCCTGGAGGCGCCAGTGCGTGCCGCTGGTGCCCTGGAAAGTGACCAGAGCTTCAGCAGTTTGACCAGATCCTCATCGAAACGGGCATTGACGCGCGCTTTCTCGGCTTCCTGGTCTGCGATGAAACGGGTCTGAATGCCGATGCTCTGCAGGTTTTCATCGACTTGCCGCTTCAAGGGGGCTGGCGCCTTGGAGGGGTCCTTCTGGTAGAACTCCATTTCGGTCTCGATCACTTTTCGCTGCTGCTGCAGTTCACCCATGCGTTTCGTTGCGGCCTTGGTGACCGCATCAACCTGGGCCAGCGCCTCGGCGCGCTCGGCATCATGCACCGCCCGGTTCGGATAACGGACCAGCAGGGCGTGATCGCGCCGCTTTTCCTCGGCGCGCCGGGCGCGCTCTTCAGCCGCTTCCCGTTCGCGTGCTTCGGCTGCTGCGCGTTCTTCGGCCGTCAGTGTCGGGCCCACTTTACGCCGTACCGTACCACTGGGGTTGTGCTCAAGTTGCTCCCGGTCCACGCAATCGGCAATCGGCCGGTCGGACGTGATTTTTCGTCCTTTGCTGTCGGTGCAGGAGTAGATGCCTTGCGCGCTCACACCGGTCAGGATGGCGCCCAGCAGAAAAATTGCGGTCAGGGAGGGCTTGAACCAAGATCTCACGTTTATCCTCATTCCACGCCGTAGCGCTGCCGGTATGCCAGAACCCGCTCGTGGTGGACTTCCAGCCCGTCGCGGTGGTGCTGCGACAGATACTGCAGCAAATCGGCCAGCCGCGCAATCGCGCATACCTGTAATCCAAGCTGATCGCGGACATATTGCACAGCGCTGTGGTTCACGTCGAGACCGGCTTCCGTGGCTTTTTCCTGCCGGTCCAGCGCAATCGCCACGGCGTGGGGTGTGGCGCCCGCAGCGCGGATGATCGCGATGGACTCCCGCGCGGCAGTGCCGGCGGACATCACGTCATCGACAATCAGCACGCGTCCCTTCAGGGGTGCGCCGACCAGGGTGCCACCTTCGCCATGGTCCTTGGCCTCCTTGCGGTTGTAGGCAAACGGGACGTTGCGCCCCAGGCGCGCCAGTTCGATGGCGACCGCGGCACCCAGCGGAATGCCTTTGTAGGCCGGACCGAAGATCATGTCGAATTCAATGCCGCTGGCGATCAGCGCTTTTGCATAGAATTGCGCGAGCCGGCCCAGCTTGGCGCCATCGTCAAACAAACCGGCATTGAAGAAATAGGGGGACAGGCGCCCCGCCTTGGTCTTGAATTCCCCGAAGCGCAGGACACCCGAGTCAACCGCAAACTGCACGAATTCCAGCGCCAGTGTGCTGTCTGCCACGGGCCCTTCATCAACCACCATAAGGCGTTCCTTGTTCAAGTTAACCAGCCTCAACCTCAACGGTATCCGGTCAGCCACCACCAAGGGGGTGGAAAACTGGCTGGCAAGGCATCGCCCGGATTGTATTTGTGTACAAGAGATCAAAGCCCAGGCGGACGATGTCAGCGGCCGTTTTGAGGAACTGGCGGGCTTGAAAGGGTATTTCCAGTTTGCCGAGAAAAAGGGGTACTCGGGCGTCGGCATCTACAGCCGCCACGAGCCGAGCGAGGTGATCCAGGGGTTCGACTGCGCTGAGTTCGACGCCGAAGGGCGCTACGTTGAACTGCGGTTTGACTCGCCCGCCCGCAAGCTGTCGATCATCAGCGCCTATTTTCCCAGCGGCTCCTCGGGCCCGGAGCGTCAGGCTGCCAAATTCCGGTTTCTGGAAAGCTTTTATCCCCACCTTGCCGGTCTGCGCGGATCGCGGGAGTTCATCCTGTGCGGCGACGTGAATATCGCTCACCAGCAGATCGACCTGAAGAATTGGCGCAGCAACCAGAAGAACAGCGGCTTTCTGCCGGAAGAGCGCCACTGGATGACCCAATTGCTTGAAGACGGGCGTATGGTCGACGTTTACCGCCGGCTTCAGCCCACCGCGACCGACGCGGCCTATACTTGGTGGAGCAACCGGGGGCAGGCCTATGCCAAGAACGTGGGCTGGCGACTGGACTACCACCTTGCCACGCCGGCAATCGCCACGCGTGCGCGGTCGGAAGCGATCTACAAAGCCGAAAAATTTTCGGACCACGCTCCGCTGACCATCGAATACGAATTTACAGTCTGACCTGCACGCTCAGCCAAAGACTGCCTTGCCCAGCGCCAGAATGGCGTCGCGCTCCGTGGCCAGCACCTCCGGGGCCACCTGCGTGGGCTCTTCATTGAGGCGGGCGCGGTGCTGGACATGGCGCAATTCACGATAGGCGCTGGCGGCTGCGGTGCCGACGCCACGGGGGAGCAGGCCGGCCGCCTCGGCGCGCTGCATCAGCGCAATGTTGCCCGCGTTGGCCGCAAGCTCGGGGTGCGCGGCGGACTGGGAAAGCACCAGGAACTGAATCGCGAACTCCGCGTCCACCATGCCGCCAGCGCTGTGTTTGACGTCAAAACGATCAGCCGCCACAGGTCGCGCTGCCCGCACCTTGGCGCGCATGGCGACGATTTCATCGTGCAGTGCCTTGACCTCGCGCGGCGCCGTGATCACCGCCAGGCGCACCGCGTCAAAGCGCTCGCGCAGCGACTCGCTGCCCAGCACGAACCGGGCGCGCGTCATGGCCTGGTGCTCCCAGGTCCAGGCGGTGTTGCTGCCGCGCTGCTGCTGGTAGTCGGCATACGCCTTGAAAGTCGTGACCAGCAGGCCCGAGCCGCCGTTGGGGCGCAGCGCGGTGTCGATCTCGAACAGGTCGCCCTCGCCGGTCTTCACTGTGAGCCAGTTGATGAGCTTGCGCACGAAGGCGGCATAGGTCTCCGGCGCGCGCTCGTCGTCGTCCTCGTAGACGAACACGATGTCCAGATCGCTGCCATAGCCCAGCTCTTTGCCGCCCAGTTTTCCGTAGCCAATGATGGCAAACTCCGGCTCATCGCGGTGCCGGTTGCGCAGTCGCGTCCAGCACCATCGTGCGGTGACACGCAGCACGACATCGGCCATTGCGCTCAGGTCGTCGGCGACCTGCTCGACCGTGAGGTTTCCCTCAACATCGCGCGCCAGCGTCCGGAAGACCTCTGCGTGGTGCGCGCGGCGCAACAGGTTGAGCAGGCTTTCTTCATCGTCCTCCCCAGTCCGGCGCAAGGCATTGCAGCGATCCAGCAGTTCGCGCTCGAACTCGATGGCATCAAACCGCTGTTTCAACATGGCGTCGCTTGCCAGTTCGTCGATCACCCCCGGGTGCTGCAGCAGGTAGCGGGCCGGCCATCGCGCCGAGCCCAGCAGACGCAGCAGCCGCTCGTGAACAGAGGGGCGCTCCAGCAGCATGGCCAGGTAGCTTTCACGGCGCAGCAAAGGTTCGATCCAGTCGGCCAGGCGCACGGCAGCCTCTTCGCTCACGCGCCCCTCTGCGACCCATTGCGCGGTGCGCTGAACGAGACGGATCAGCCGGATCCGCGCATCATCGCGCAGCGCACTCACGCGCGGATGATCTTGCCAGAGCGCAATGCGCTCACGAAACCGCTGCGGCAATTGCCCAAGCAGGGCTTCGAATTCCGGAGGGACGTTTTTTCCGGTCCCGGTGCATCCTTTGCACGGCTTGTCCGTTTCACCGCCGAGCAGCTTGTCAAACTCCTGGGCGACCAGTTCCCTGTGACGATCCAGTTCGGTGAGGAACGGACAGCAACTCGGATAGCCCATGGTCCGCGCAACCCAGTTCAGGCTGGTGTCATCGGTGGGCAGCACATGGGTCTGCTGATCTTCCAGGTATTGAATGCGGTGCTCGACGCGGCGAAGGAAAACATAGGCTGCCTGGAGTGCCTCAGCGGTGCCTGGCGCCATCAGGCCCGCGCGGGCGAGGCGTAGCAAAGCGTCGAGCGTCGGCCGGGTACGGAGTTCGGGGAACTGGCCGCCGCGCACCACCTGCAGCAGCTGGACGGTGAATTCAATCTCGCGTATGCCGCCGCGTGACAGCTTGACGTCGTTGGCGCGCTCGGGGTGTCCGGCGCTGCGTTTGGCCGCGTGTTCCCGAATCTGTCGATGCAGGGTGCGCAGCGATTCAAAGACGTTGTAGTCCAGGTAGCGTCGGAAGACGAAGGGCAAGACTGTGGATTGAAGGGCGCGTGCCGAACCGGATTCAACAGCGGTGGCGGGGGCCACCACGCGGCTCTTCAGCCAGGCAAAGCGCTCCCACTCGCGGCCCTGCACCAGGAAGTACTCTTCCAGTGCGCCCAGCGACACGGCGGGCGGTCCGGAGTTGCCGTTGGGTCGCAAAGCCAGGTCCACACGAAACACAAAACCGTGCTCGGTGGTTTCGCCGATGAGGCTGTAGATCAGGCGCACGGCACGTGAAAAATACTCGTGATTGGAGATCCGCCCGCGGCCGTCAGGCGTGCCGCTGGTCTCGCCATCCTCGTCGTACACGTAGATCAGGTCGATGTCGCTGGAGACGTTGAGTTCCCGTGCGCCGAGCTTGCCCATGCCGACGACCCAGAGCTGCGCCCGCAGACCAGAGGGCGACACCGGCATGCCATGGCGGGAATCAAGTTCCTCGAAAGCCTGGGCGCAGGCCCGGTTCAGCGCGAATTCGGCCAGTTCGGTGACGCTGCGCGTGATCACGCCCAAGGACTGTTGCTGATCGCAGTCCAGCTCGATCAGGCGGTGCATGACCAGTTGCCGAAGAATCCGCAACGCAGCGCCCGTCTCGGCGCCCTGAGCACGTAGCGCATCAAAAGCCAGGGATAGCGACGCGTGGATGGGAGCGCCTGAGGGCAGCATGGGAAGCTGCGCCTCGTAGCGGCGATGCAATCGCTGGTAAAAGCCCGAACCCGGTGCCATGGCTGTCGCGACTGCCTCATTGGCCGATAACCCTGTCGGGAGGCTCTGCAGTGATGTTTCGCCTGCGCCGCCGGTCATAATTCCTGTCATATCCAAGTGCCCAATGAATGACTTGACGCTGCCCCCGTTGCCTGTGATCCGGGCATCTGCCTTTGCGATGCGCTGGCTGCTACGGCTTTTGCTGGCGTTGCTGGCGTTGCTGGTCGTGCTATGGGGAGTTCTCCATTACTTCATTGTGCCCCGGATTGCCGACTTTCGCCCGAGGCTCGAAGCAATCGCCGGGACTGTGATCGGCGTGCCCGTGCGGGTGGGCCAGATCACCGCTTATTCTGGCGGCCTGATCCCCTCGTTCGAGTTGCGCGAGGTGCAACTGCTCGATGCGCAGGGGCGCCCCGCCCTGGAGTTGCCGCGCGTCCTGGCTGCGGTGTCATGGACCTCCGTGCTCCGGTTTGATTTCGACCAGCTTTTCATTGACCAACCCACGCTGGAAATTCGCCGCACGGCGGATGGTCGCGTCTTAGTTGCAGGGCTGGACGTGAGCAGTACCCCGCGCGGCCCGGACACGCCTTTGGCCGACTGGTTTTTTTCCCAACGCGAGTTTGTCGTTCGGGGCGCGACCGTGCGTTGGGTCGACGAGCAGCGCAAAGGCGAACCACTGGAACTGGGGGCCCTGGAGTTCGTCGCGCGCAATGGCGCGCGCAGCCATGACATCCTGATGGAGGCCACGCCGCCAGCCGGATGGGGCGATCGCTTCCAGATCGTGGGCAAATTCCGCCGACCTTTGCTCTCCTTGCATGCCGGTCGTTTGGCAGACTGGGACGGCCAGTTTTTCGCCGACTTTACGCGTGTGGACGTTTCGCAGCTTCGGCGTCATGTCAATCTGGGCGACGCGGTCGAGTTGCACCAAGGGCACGGCGCAGTGCGTGCCTGGATCGATGTAAGCGGCGGGGCGTTTAGGGGCGGCACCGCTGATCTGGCCCTCGCCAACTTCAACGCAACCTTGGGCCATGGCCTTGATCCGATGGACCTGAAGTCGTTGGCGGGGCGGGTCGGCGGCAAGCGGGAGACGGGCGGATTCCAGCTGTACACGGAAGGGCTGCAGTTCCAGACGCGTGAGGGATTCAACTGGCCCGGGGGCAATGTGTCGATCTCGCACGCCGCGGCCCAAGGGCGTGAGGCTGAAAAGGGTGAATTGAAGGCCGATCGCCTCGATCTGGCGGCGCTGAGCCAGATCGCCAGTCGTCTTCCCCTGGGCACGGCGACTCACGCGGCCCTCCAGGCCCATTCGGTCAAGGGATTGGTGGAAACCGTCCAGGCGCGCTGGCAAGGCCCTGCGGACGCCTGGGACAAGTACGAGGTGCGCGGGCGTGTGTCGGGGCTGGAGGTGGCCGGAGGGGCGCCAGCCCCGCAAGCCCAGCCTGCGGCAAGCGGCGTTGAGACGCCACCGGCCCCGGGTGTGCCGGGCATTCGAGGCGCGACAGTGGATGTTGACATGAGCCAGGCGGGCGGCAAGGTGCGCCTGGTCATGGAAAAGGGCGCACTGGAACTGCCGGGTGTCTTTGAAGACCCGCTGCTTGCGTTCGATCGCCTGAGCGCTGACGCACAGTGGCAGGTGCAGGGCGACCGCATCGTGGTCCAGCAGATGAGCACGAAGTTTGCCAATGCCGACGCAGAGGGCGAGTTTTCCGGCAGCTGGCAGACCAGCGATCCGGTGCGGTCCGCCGGCCGATCAAGGTTTCCAGGTGTGCTTGATCTCAAGGGGCAGTTCAGTCGCCTGAATGGTGCCCAGGTTCACCGGTATCTGCCGCAGGGCATTCATGCCGATGTGCGGCACTACGTGCGCGATACGGTCCTCCAGGGCGACGTCAGCAATATGGCAGTCCGGATTCGTGGCGACCTGTACGACGTGCCTTTTGCTGATCCGAAGCAGGGGGAGTTCCGTTTCGCGGGCAAAGTGCGCAACATTGAATACGCTTTCGTGCCGCCTGTCAGCCAGCCTGCCGGCCAGGCACCCTGGCCGGTGTTGACGGACCTTTCTGGCGAGCTGGTTTTTGACGGTGCCAGCATGCGGGTTATTGGCGGAACAGGCCGCATTGCGCAAGCGCCGGGTCTGCAGTTGCAGCGGATCGAGGCGAAGATTCCTGACTTCATGAACACCGTTACCGTGGTTGTCAGTCTGGACGCATCGGGTCCGGCCACGAGCTTGCTGGGCGTCGTTAACAACTCCCCGATCGGCGACATGACCGGCAAGGCCGTGTCGCGAACCACGGCGACCGGTGACCTCGCTTGCCGTGTGCAGCTGAATCTGCCGATCAATGCGCTGGAGAAGTCGAAAGTGCGGGGCAGTGTCACGCTGGCCGGCAACGATGTAAGGATGACGCCGGAGACGCCTTTGCTGGGCAAGGCGCGTGGCGTTGTGACATTTTCGGAGTCGGGCTTTTCAATCGCCGGCGCGCAGGCGCGCATGCTGGGCGGCGATCTGAAACTGGACGGCGGCAGCCGCCTCCCGACGGCCGCTCCCCTGGCCGGGGACGAAGCTTCGGTGGTCTTGCGAGCCCAAGGCAGCATCACGGCCGAAGGCCTGCGTCAGGCACCGGAGCTCGGATTTGTCGCGCGGCTTGCGCAAAGCGCCACGGGCGGCACGACCTACTCGGGCGTTCTGGGCTTCCGCCGGGGGGTGCCGGAGCTGACGGTTTCGAGCAATCTTCAGGGCCTGGGCCTGGACTTGCCGGTGCCGCTCAGAAAAGCGCCAGATGCATTGCTTCCCTTGCGCTTCGAAAACACGCTGATGGGGGATCCTGCCCCGACAGGGTCCTCCGGGGCGCAGGGACTGAAAGACCAGTGGCGACTGGATCTGGGCAACTCCCTCGCAGTGGCCTATGTCCGGGATATCTCCGGGACCGAGCCGCGGGTACTGCGGGGCAGCATCGCCGTCGGCCTGGCGCCGGGCGAGTCCGCACCCATGCCCTCGGAGGGCGTGGTGGCCAACATCAACCTGGCAAGCGTCAATTTCGACGCCTGGGCGGCGGCTTTGTCCAGGGCGTCGGGCGTACCGCTCGCGGCCCCGGTCGCACCCACCGCCAGGGGCCCGGCGGCGCTGGGCTACCTGCCGACGGTGATGGCCGTGCGCGCGGCGGAGCTGACGGTGGGTGGGCGCCTTTTCCGCTCGGTGGTCGTCGGCGGCGGACGGGATGACCTGACCTGGCGGGCCAACGTGAGCGCGGACCAGCTCAATGGCTACGTCGAATACCGCCAGCCCTCTCCGGCAGGCGCAGGCCGTGTCTACGCCCGCCTGGCCCACCTCACGATCGAGCCCGAGACCGGCACCCAGGTCGAGGCCGTGCTCGAGCAGCAGCCGGCCTCGATCCCGGCGCTGGACATCGTGGTGGAGGATTTCGGGGTTCGCGGCAAGAAGCTGGGGCGCGTGGAGATCGAGGCCATCAACCGGGGCGGCGGTGCCGGCCCTTCGGACGGCGGGGTGCGCGAATGGCGCCTCAACAAGTTCAATGTTCTCGTGCCCGAGGCTTCATTCACGGCGACCGGCAACTGGGCCGTCGCGAGCCCGCCGCCGGGCGAAGCCACGGTCTCCCGGTCTCAACGCCCGGCCGATGACCGGCGGCGCACCACGATGAATTTCAAGCTCGCCATGAGTGACTCCGGCGCCTTGCTGGAGCGCTTTGGCATGAAGGGCGTGATCCGGCGCGGTGCCGGCAAGCTTGAAGGCCAGGTGGCCTGGGCCGGCTCACCCTTGTCGCCGGACTTTCCGACGCTTGGCGGGCAATTCAATGTAAACGTCGAGAGTGGTCAGTTCCTCAAGGCCGACCCCGGCCTCGCCAAACTGCTCGGCGTGCTGAGCCTTCAGTCTTTGCCCCGGCGCATGGCGCTGGACTTCCGCGACGTGTTCAGCGAGGGCTTTGCCTTTGATTTCGTGCGCGGCGACGTGACGATCGAGCAGGGCATTGCCGCTACCAACAATTTGCAAATGAAGGGCGTGAACGTGGCTGTGCTGATGGACGGACGCGCCGACTTTGCGCGCGAGACGCAGGACATCCGGGTCGTTGTCGTGCCGGAGATCAACGCCCTCACCGCCTCACTGGTGGCCACGGCGATCAACCCGGTCCTGGGCCTGGGCACGTTCCTGGCTCAACTCGTTCTGCGCCAGCCGCTGATACAGGCGGCGACCCAGGAGTTTCGGGTGGATGGCAGCTGGGCAGATCCACGTGTGACCAAGGTGACCGCCCGCACGGCCACCCCGGACAATCCGGCCGCAGCCAGACCATGAAGGTCGCAGCCATCCAGATGGTCTCGTCCACCCGGGTGGACGACAACCTGGCCCGCGCCAGTGCGCTGCTGGCGGACGCCGCCGCACAGGGCGCCGAACTCGCCGTGCTGCCTGAGTATTTCTGCCTCCTGGGTCGGCGCGATACCGACAAGCTGGGCGTGCAGGAGGCGTTTGGTGCCGGGCCCCTGCAGACCTTTCTGGCCGGATTGGCGCGTGAACTCGGGCTCTGGATCGTTGGCGGCACGGTGCCACTGTCGATTGAATACGCGACATCGCCCGGTACGCAGGTGTTCAACAGCTCATTGGCCTTCGCGCCTGACGGTCGCTGCGTCGCCCGTTACGACAAGATGCACCTGTTCCGCTTTGACAGTGGCGACGAAAAGTTCGACGAGACGCGTGTCCTCCATCCAGGTGCCGCGCCCGTGCTCTTCGAGCTGCCCGCGCGCGACGGGCACACCTGGCGCGTTGGCATGAGCGTTTGCTATGACCTTCGTTTCCCCGAGCTGTACCGCCATTACGCCACACAGGGGGCGGACGTCATGCTGGTTCCCAGCGCCTTCACGCACACCACGGGGCAGGCGCACTGGGAGCTGCTGCTACGCGCGCGAGCAGTCGAGAACCTGGCCTGGGTCGTGGCCCCGGCCCAGGGCGGCTTGCACGAAAACTGCCGCCGCACCTGGGGACACTCCATGGTGGTGGACCCCTGGGGTGTGATCCTGGGGCAATGCCCGCAAGGTGAAGCGGTGGTGGTCGCTGAACTGGATGCCCGGCGCGTGGCGCAGTGCCGCGCGCAGCTGCCCGCGCTTGCGCATCGCCGGCTGTGAAAACCCCTGGCACTCCGACATGGCTGCGGCTCACTTCGGCAGACCGTCGCTGGTCGCTTTGGGCCTTGCTCATCATGCTGGTGGCGGCCCTGCTGGGCATGCTGGTGTGGCTCGCCGTGCGCTACGAGATCAGCCAGGTGCAAACCGCACTGGAGCGTGATACAGGCGATGCGGTCAGTGATATCCGCGGCGCTCTCACTCGCAACGTGCAGGGCCTGCAGTCGCTTTACGCGCGCAGTCCCACGCCGGGCAGCTGGACGGTCGAGGCCGCAGCCTTGCTCCATGAACATCGGGAGTGGGTTCGACTGGAGTGGCGCGACCCCGGCCTGACTGTGCTCGCGCAGGTCGACACACCTTACCGGACACCCGTTTTCGACCGCCTGGGGCGCGAAAATGCCAGGTCCGATGTCGCGCTGGCCTGTGCTGCAGCGCGCAAGTTCAATGGCGCCGCCTATTCCGGCAGCTACTTCGTGCCCCTTTCGGACGGACTCGGCTTGGAGGTCATGGAGATGTGCATGCCGCTGGTCACGGCCGGACGGCTCAGCGGCTACGTCGTCGCCACGTACTCGCTGCAGGACATGCTTTCGGAGCTGATTACCAAGTCCTACACCCGCAGCCAGGAGGTGTCGTTTACCGAGCCAGACGGCACGCGCCTGGCGTTGCATGGCACCGTACGCCGGGGCAATCGCGTGTTCACGGCCCAGCAGTTGCTCGACTTGCCCGGCAATACGCTGGTGCTGCGCATGGATGGCTGGCGCGGTGCCCCGGATCTTTTCCCCAACGTGCTCACGGCACTGGTCACGGCCATGTCGATCGCCCTGGTTTTGGTGCTGGTGCTGCTGGGCAAGGACATGCGGCGCCGCCTGAAAGCCGAACACGACCTGGCCGATGCGCTGGCTTTCCGCAAGGCCATGGAGGACTCGCTGGTGACGGGCCTGCGTGCGCGGGACCTTGCGGGCCGCACCACCTATGTCAACCCGTCGTTTTGCCGGATGGTCGGTTTTTCGGCCGATGAGTTGCTGGGCCGCGGCACGCCGGCGCCCTACTGGCCACCCGAGATGGCGGGTGAATACCAGAAACGCCAGGCGATCCGGCTGGCGGGCAATTCACCGCGCGAGGGTGTCGAATCCGTTTTCATGCGCAAGGACGGCAGCCGGTTTCCGGTGCTCATCATCGAAGCCCCCCTGATCAACGTGCTGGGCAAGCAGACCGGCTGGATGAGCGCCTTGCTCGACATCAGCGAGCAGCGCCGGATCGAGGAACTCTCACGCGCCAGCCAGGACCGCCTGCAGGCCACCGCGCGCCTGGCCACCGTCGGCGAGATGGCTTCGCTGCTGAGCCACGAGCTCAATCAGCCGCTGGCAGCCATCGCCAGCTATGCCACCGGATCGATCAATCTGCTGGAGGTTGCGCAGGGCGAGCCCGCGCAGGCCATGCCACATACCCTGTCGGATCTCCATATGGCGATGGGACGCATCGCCGAACAGGCCGAACGGGCTGGCAAGGTCATCAAGAGCGTTCACGACTTCGTGCGTCGCAGAGACCAGTCCCGCGAGGCGGTGCCGGCGCAGGCGTTGCTGGATGACATCATGCCGCTGGTCCAGCTGCAGGCGCGCAAGCTGCAGGTTCGCGTGGTGATGCAGCTTGAGGGAGGACTGCCGGATGCGCTGTGCGACCGCACCATGGTCGAGCAGGTGCTGCTCAACCTTGCGCGCAATGCCATGCAGGCGATGGACCTGCCCGGCCTGCGCGAGCGCGAATTGCTGTTCCGGGTGCGGCGTGCCGCCTCCGCCGAAGGCAACCGCTGGCTGGAGTTCGCCGTTGTCGACGGGGGCCCTGGCATCCCGGACGAAGTGGCCCGGCAGCTGTTCACTCCCTTCTACACCACCAAGACCGAGGGCATGGGGCTGGGCCTGAGCCTGTGCCGCACCGTGGTGGAACAGCATGGCGGGTACCTGGACTTCACGCCCCGGGTGCCGCAGGGTACGGTGTTCCGTTTCACGTTGCCGGCGGCACCAGACCGGCCGGCGGCCTGAACGGCCGCACGCTGCGCTATCCGCGCGGCCTCGATAGAATGATTTCATGCAACCTGTCCTGAACGGCCTGGTCTTCATCGTCGATGACGATGCCAGCGTGCGCGAGGCGCTGGCCTGGCTGTTGCGCACGCGCCGCCTTCTGAGCCAAGCCTTTGACAGCGCCGAGGCCTTCGAGCGCATGGCCGGCGACCCGGGCGCTCGCCTGGGCACCCAGCCGGCATGTCTCCTGCTGGACGTGCGCATGCCCGGCATGAGCGGCCTGGCCTTGTTCGAGCGCCTGATCGAGTGGGGCCTGGCCGAGGTTTTGCCGGTGATCTTTTTGACCGGCCACGCCGATGTGCCCACGGCAGTGGATGCGGTCAAGCGAGGCGCCTTCGACTTTTGCGAAAAGCCTTTCTCCGACAATGCGCTGGTTGATCGCATCGAACAGGCGCTGGAACTCTCCGCACAGGTGTTGGAGGCGCGTGTCCAGAAGGCGCGCCTGCAAAGCCGCCTGACCGAGCTGACCGAGCGCGAACGCGACGTGATGCGCCTGGTGGTCGAGGGCCTGGCCAACAAGCTGATTGCCGATCAGCTCGACATCAGCGTGCGCACGGTGGAAGTCCATCGCGCCCGGGTGTTCGACAAGATGGAGGTCAAGTCGGCGGTTGAACTTGCCAACTTGCTACGTTAAACGCAGCAAGCAATGACTGTTTCACGCTGGGTAAAGGCTATTTTTTCCCTGAATCCGGGGGGTGGGCTTCGTCCGCGGCATCGGGCGCCGGGGTGCCCGGCAGTTCGCCGCGCTTGCGCCCCGCGAACATCGTCCACCACACGATGAACACCAGCAGCAGCAGTGCACCCAGCGCTTCAAGCAAAATCAGACCCATGAAACGACTCCTGTGGCGCATTGTTGGTTTGGCCATTTTAGGAATTCTGGCCAGTTGCGCGTCCTCGCCGCCGCATGCCCCCGCGCCCGCCGGGACAACGCTGGCCGGCGACGACTCTGCACCCCTGCCGTCGGCCTTGCTCCAGCCGAAAAGCCGTTGGGTGCCCGTGCGCTGGGCCGAATTGCCGGGTTTTCAGGACGATGCCTCGAATGAAGGCTGGAATGCCTGGCTCAAGAGCTGCGAGCGACCGGGCCGGGCGCTGGCGCCTTTGTGTGGCGATGTGCGACGCATGAGTCTTGCCACGAACGACGAGCAGCGTGTCTGGCTGCGCGAGCGCCTGCAGCCCTACCGCGTGGAGCCCCTGTCAGGCAAGACCGACGGACTGCTGACCAGCTATTACGAGCCGGTTTTCGAGGCTTCACGGGTGGAGAAGGCAGGATTCCAGGTGCCGCTGTACCGCCCGCCCGCTGGCCTGGGCGCGCGCAAGCCCTGGTACTCCCGCCAGCAGATCGACACCCTGCCCGAGGCGCGCGCCGCGCTGGCCGGGCGTGAGATCGTCTGGCTGGCCGACCCGATCGACGCGCTGGTGTTGCAGATCCAGGGTTCGGGGCGCGTGCGCGTGACCGAGCCCGACGGCAGCGTGCGCCTGGTCCGCCTGGCCTTTGCCGCCACCAACGACCAGCCGTATCAGAGCGTGGGACGCTGGCTGCTGGACCAGGGCGCCACGCGCGATGCCTCCTGGCCCGGCATCAAGGCCTGGCTGGCAAAGAACCCCCAGCGCACCCAGGCGCTGTTGTGGAGCAATCCGCGCGTTGTCTTTTTCCGCGAAGAGCCGCTCAACGGGCTGGACGCCGCCTTCGGCCCGCGCGGCGCGCAAGGCGTGCCCCTGACCCCTGGCCGGTCCATCGCCGTGGACCCCGGCAGCATCCCCTACGGCACGCCGGTGTGGCTGGCTTCCAGCGGACCGCAGGTGAACCTGCAGCGCCTGGTGCTGGCGCAGGATACCGGCAGCGCCATCACGGGCGCGGTGCGGGCCGACTACTTCGCCGGCTGGGGCCCGGAGGCGGGCGAACTGGCCGGGCGGCTCAAGCAGCCGCTCAGGCTGTGGGTGCTGTGGCCAAAATCCGCTTTGGGACACTGAGCCAGGGCGCCCCTAGCCGCCGGGCACAAGCAGGCGTTCACACGGGCTTTCCACGGGTGATTCATCGTGATGTCATGAAGACTTCATGCCTGTGTCACTGTCGCTCACTAACGTTCGGGGTTGTTTCTTCCAACCCCGCACCCTTAGGACACCGCCATGAGCAACCGTATTGATTTCAAAGAAGAAAACTCCAACACCAGCGACAACCCGAGCTTTGACTCGGTGCTGCAGACCCGCCTGAGCCGGCGCGGCCTGCTGCGCGGCAGCATGGGCACGGTCGGCACCGCCGTGCTGGGCGGCATGGGGCTGTCAGCCTGTGGTGGCGGCAGCGAAGAGGTCGTCGCGCTCGCGCCGCCCGCAACGCCCGTACCGCCCGCCCCCGTAGCGCCCGCCGCCACGATGCTCGGCTTCACCGCCGTGTCCAGGAGCCTGGCCGACACCGTGATCGTGCCAGCCGGCTATACCGCCAGCGTGCTCTACGCCCTGGGCGATCCGCTGACTGCCGCCACGCCGGCCTACAAGAACGACGGCACCGATGCCGATTTCGAGAACCGCGCCGGCGACCACCACGACGGCATGGAATGGTTTGGCCTGGACGCCAACGGCAAGCCTTCGACCAGCGCCACCGAGCGCGGCCTGCTCGCCATGAACCACGAAGCGACCACCGATGAAAAGCTCAGCTCTTTCTTCATCCACGTCAACGGCGGCACCAGCACCCTGCCACGCCCGGCGCTTGAGGTGGACAAGGAAGTGGCCATTCACGGCGTTTCCGTCGTCGAAGTCAAAAAGACCGGCGGCCAGTGGTCCACGGTGCAAGGATCTGCTTTCAACTTTCGCCTGACACCGCTGAGCGACATCGAGCTATCCGGCCCGGCACGCGGCAACGCGCTGATGGTGACCAAATACTCAACCAACGGCACGCGCACACGCGGCACGCTGAACAACTGCGGCACCGGCAAGACGCCCTGGGGCAGTTTCCTGACCGGCGAGGAAAACTGGGCCGGCTATTTCTTCCGCAACGCGACCGACGATGCCGCCCGCGGCAACGACAAGAGCGTCACCTCGCTCAAGCGCTACGGCCGCAGCCAGGGCGCCGCCAGCCGCCACGGCTGGGAAACCGGCGGCACGGCCGACAATTACGCCCGCTGGAACAACAGCAAGCTCGGCGCCAGTGTCGACGGCAGCGACGACTACCGCAACGAGCTGAACACCATGGGCTTTGTGGTCGAGGTTGACGCCTACGACAAAACCCGCACCGCCAAGAAACGTACCGCCCTGGGGCGCTACGCGCATGAGAGCGCGGCCTTCAGCGTTCCGGTTGCCGGCAAGCCGCTGGCCGTGTACATGGGAGACGACTCGCGCGGTGAATACATCTACAAGTTCGTCAGCGCCGCCAACTGGGACGCCGCCGACGCCAGCCCCATCAGCGCCATGGCCACCGGTGACAAGTACCTCGACAGCGGCAAGCTGTATGTGGCCAAGTTCAGCAGCGACGGCTCGGGCCAGTGGGTGGAGCTGTCCATCACCAACGCCACCATCGCCAGCTATGCCGGCTATGCGTTTGCCAACCAGGGCGATGTCTGCGTGAACGCCCGCCTTGCCGCCGATGCGGTCGGTGCCACCAAGATGGACCGGCCCGAATGGTGCGGAGTGAACCCGGCCAACGGCGAAATCTACTTCACGCTGACCAACAACAGCAACCGCAACGTCAATCCGTCGAGCAGCAGCCAGGTCGCCCCGGACAGCGCGAACCCGCGCGTCTACACCGACATGAAGGGTGCCACCGCCCAGAACGGCAACCCGAACGGCCACATCCTGCGCATGAAGGAAGGCGCTGCCGGCTCCGCCGCGACCAGCTTCACCTGGGACGTCTATGCCTTCGGCGCCCAGTCCGATGCGGACGCCAGCAAGGTGAATCTGTCGAACCTTACCAGCGACAACGACTTCTCCAGCCCGGATGGCCTGGTGTTCAGCCCTTCGACCGGCGTGATGTGGATCCAGACCGATGACGGCGCCTACACCGATGTCACCAACTGCATGATGCTGGCGGCGATGCCGGGCACGCAGGGTGACGGCGCCAAGAAGACGTTGAGCTACACCAGGACCGACGGCAGCACGCTGGCCGTGGACACCTACGTGGGCAAGGCGCCGACGGCCAGCACGCTCAAGCGCTTCCTGGTGGGCGCCAAAGCCTGCGAGATCACCGGCCTGTGCGAAACCCCGGACGGCAAGGCGATCTTCGTCAACATTCAGCATCCGGGCGAAACGACCCTCATGGCCGACATCGCTGACCCGACCAAGTACACCAGCCAGTGGCCCAGCAACGCCGGTTACGGCGCCGGCAAGCGCCCGCGCTCAGCCACCATCGTCATCACCAAGAACGACGGCGGCAAGGTCGGCACCTGATGCGTTGACACGTCAGTCCAGAAATCGAAGTTGAATCGGGAATGCCAGGTTGCCCGGTCTCCGCAAGGGGGGCCGGGCCTTTTTTCTGGCGATTCCCAGGGGAGTTGACTTCAATTCAATAGCAGCCAAGCACCATTTGACGCTGGGAAAATAGCGGAAAAGATCCGAAAATACCAAGGTGCCCGGCTAGGGTCTGCCTGCGTGGTCGATCCCGCGCTTCCATGGAGTGGGCCGGCAAAACCGCATCCACCGGGCTGCCCACGCGTTACCATGCTTTTTTTTCAACCTTCGACCATCCCATTCGCACCCCATGGAGGCCTCCAACCCCCGCATTTCCCGTGACACCTCGCCCGACGGACCGTGCCTGCGGGTGCTGGGCCGCTGGACGGCGGCGCAGCTGACCCTGCCGGGGGTGTGGGATGCTGTGGAAGCCAGCCTGAAAGCGCAGGCAGCGCAGGGCGCAACTGGCTGGGACCTGCGGGCCTTGCAGCGGCTCGATCACCTGGGCGCACAGGTTCTCTGGAACCACTGGGGCCGGCAATGGCCTGCGCGCATCGAGGTGCTCGCCGACCAGCGCGCCATGCTGGAGCGGGTGGCCCGCTATGCCATCGCACCCCCCCCCTACCGTCCGCGCACGCTGTGGGAGCGTTTCGTCCGGCTGGGCGAACTGGTGCTCAAGGTCACCGACCACGCCGAAGACCTGTTGCGCCTGATCGGCCAGCTCATGCTGGACCTGATCCGCCTGGTGCGCGCCCCGCGCGACGGCCCCTGGCGCGATGTCACCGGGCACATCTTTCATATCGGTGCCACCGCGCTGCCGATCACCGCGCTGGTCGGCTTCCTGATCGGGGTGGTGCTGGCCTACCTGACCTCGCAGCAGCTGCGCCTGTTCGGCGCGGAGATCTACATCGTCAACATCCTGGGGCTGTCGCTGATCCGCGAGCTCGGGCCGGTGCTGGCGGCCGTGCTGATCGCGGGGCGCTCCGGCTCGGCTATCACCGCGCAGATCGGCGTCATGCGCGTGACCGAGGAGCTCGACGCGATGCGCGTCATGGGCATCCCCCAGGGCTTCAGGCTGGTCATGCCGCGGGCGCTGGCCATGGCGCTGGCCATGCCGCTGATCACTCTGTGGACCACGGTGTCGGCGCTGGTCGGCGGCATGCTGGCGGCCGATCTGGTGCTGGGCATCACGCCGTCGTACTTCATCAACAACCTGCCACGCGCGGTGATGGTCAGCAACCTCTGGCTGGCCATGGGCAAGTCGGTGGTGTTCGGTCTGTTGATCGCGCTGATCGGCTGCCACTACGGCCTGCGCGTCAAGCCCAACACCGAAAGCCTGGGGCAGGGCACCACGGCCTCGGTGGTCACCTCCATCACGGTGGTGATCCTGATCGACGCGCTGTTTGCCGTGATCTTCAAGAACATCGGGATCTGACGCATGACGCCGCTGCCCGCCGCTGCACCCGCCAACGCACCCGACGCCACCGCCGCGCCGGCCCTGGTGCGCCCGCCCGTGGTCGAGATCAGTGGGCTGTGGTCGGTGTTCCACACCGCGGGCGTCGATGTGGTGGTGCACAAGGACCTGAACCTGACGGTGGCGCACGGCGAGGTGCTGGCCATCGTGGGTGGCTCCGGCAGCGGCAAGACGGTGCTGCTGCGCCAGATCCTGGGCCTGCAGACGCCCTCGCGCGGCAGCGTCACGGTACTGGGCAAGCCGGCGGCGGTGCTCGGCGCCAAGGGCGCGGCCAGCCGCGTGGGCATGCTGTTCCAGCACGGTGCGCTGTTCTCGGCCTTCACGGTGCTGGAGAACATCGCCTTTGCGCTACGCGAGCTCAGGTGCCTGCCCGACGAACTGATCCGCGACGCGGCGCTGCTCAAGCTGCAGATGGTGGGTCTGGATGCCAAGCATGCGCACAAGATGCCGGCCGAGCTCTCCGGCGGCATGATCAAGCGCGTGGCGCTGGCGCGTGCGCTGATCATGGACCCGCCGCTGCTGCTGCTCGACGAGCCCACGGCCGGGCTGGACCCCGAGAGTGCCGACGCCTTCTGCAACCTGCTGCGCTCGCTGCACCACGAGCTGGGCCTCACCGTGGTGATGGTGACGCACGACCTCGATACGCTGTTCGAGCTCAGCACCCGGGTGGCGGTGGTGGCGGACCAGAAAATCATTGTCAACGCCCCGCCACGCGAGGTGATTGCCTTCCCGCACCCCTTCATTCATGATTTTTTCCTCGGCGAACGAGGTCAGCGCGCGATGGAATTGCTGCGCGAATACCCGTTCACGGTGTAAAAAGGAAACCCTATGGAAAACAAAGCCCATGCTCTGGCCGCCGGCGCCTTCGTGCTGGTCGTGGCAGCGCTGCTGGTGGCCATGGCCTGGTGGCTCAGCCGCGAAGGTGGCGTGCGCGTGAACTACGAGCTCAGTTCGCGCGATTCCGTCTCCGGCCTGAACCTGCAGGCCACGGTTCGCTTCAAGGGGGTACAGGTCGGCAAGGTCACCGCCATCAGCTTCGACCCCAAGGTGCCCGGCAACGTGCTGGTACGCATCGCGGTGGATACGAATGCGCCCGTCACACAGGCCACCTTTGGCACGCTCGGCTTCCAGGGCGTCACCGGCATCGCGCATGTGCAGCTCGACGACGGCCCCGGCCCGAAGACGCCGCTGGTGTCGGTCGATGGTGAAGTGCCACGCATCCCCATGCGCCCCGGTCTGATGGGGCGCATCACCGACCAGGGCACCCAGGTGCTGGTGCAGGTGGAAGAGGCCACGCGCCGCATCAACAAGCTGCTGTCTCCGGAGAACCAGCAGCTGCTGATGGGTGCGGTGGGCAGCGCGGGCGAGGCGGCGCAGGGCTACCGCCAGCTCGCCGAGGACCTGCGCGCCCTGCTGCAGGTGTCGCCTGGCGTGGCGAAGGTTTCGGTGCCGGAGGTGCTGAACACGACCCGCAGCACCCTGCAGTCGCTGCAGGCCACCTCCGACGAAACCCGCCAGACGGTCAAGCGCCTCAACGAAAAAGGCGGCGCGGTGGACAGGCTGGCCGAAGGCGTGGACGCGCTGGCCCAGAGCGCCGGCACCCTCAACGCCACCACGCTGCCCCGTCTGAACCGCATGAGCGACGACGCCACCCGCGCCGCGCGCCAGCTCGGCCGCACCGCCGGCAACCTGAGCGAGAACCCGCAATCCCTGTTGTACGGCAACGGTCCCGTGGCGCCCGGCCCGGGAGAACCCGGCTTTTCCTCCCCCATGTCCGCACGTTGAGAAAGCCTCCGATGAAAGCGCTGCTGAACAAGACTTCTTTTTTGATAGCTGGTGACGGCCATCGCACGCTGGGATGGGCGGGTATTTTCCTCTCGATCCTGCTGCTGGGAGGCTGCAGCGCCCTGCCGGACAAGCCGGTGCGCCCCGCCGTCTACGACTTCGGCCCCGGCCTGGCGGCCAAGCCGGTGTCCACGCCGGCCGAGGCCTTGCCGCCGCTGCTGCTGGCGGAGATCGAGGCGCCGGCCGCCTTTGATGGCACCGCCGTGCTGTTCCGCCTGGCCTACGCCGATGTGCAGCAGCTGCGCCCCTACGCACAGGCGCGCTGGAGCATGCCGCCGGCGCAGCTGGTGCGCCAGCGCCTGCGCGACCCGCTCAGCCAGCAGCGCGTGGTGCTCAGTCCCGCCGAAGGGCCGGCCGCGGTCATCCTGCGACTGGAGCTGGAGGAATTCACCCAGGTGTTCGATGCGCCCGATCGTTCGGTGGGCCTGGTGCGCCTGCGCGCCACGGTGCTGGAGACCGCGGGCGGGCGCGAGCGCCTGGTGGCCCAGCGCCGCTTCACCGTCCAGCGGCCGGCGCCCAGCGCCGACGCCCCCGGCGGTGTGCGCGCCCTCACCGCCGCCAGTGACGCGGCCATCGACGAGATCGCGCAATGGCTGAAGCAGTTGCCGGTGGGCACGCGCTGAAGCGTCCCCTGGCACCCACCCGGCCCGCAGGACAGCCATGACCCCGCTTGAAACCAGCCTGGAGCAGGCCGGCCTGGAGCTGACAGGCACCGGCGTGAAGCTCTCGGCTTTCGGACCCCACTGGCTGCACGACAGCCCGCTGCTGGAAGACTTCACGCTTGACGAGGCTGACATCGTCGGCGCCGGCATGCTGGGCGTGCGGGCCCGGGCGGGCCAGGTGCTGTTGGCTGAAGGCCAGGTGGGCGACTGGATGCTGCTGGTGCTCAGCGGCACCGTGGACGTGACGCGGCGCGTCGGTGCGGAAGACGAAGAGGTCATGCGCCTGGCCGTCATCCGTGCCGGCACCGCGGTCGGCGAGATGTCGATGCTCGACGGCGAGCCGCGCTATGCCAGCTGCACCGCCATCGATGCGGTCGAGTTTGCCGTGCTCACGCGCCAGGCCATTGCCCGCCTGATCCACGACCACCCCGCCATAGGCGCCAAATTCCTCGTCAAGCTCACGCAGCTGCTGGCACGGCGACTGCGCAACTCCACGAAGCAGATGACCCGGATGCTGGAGAAAAACAGCCGCTGACCAGGCTCACACCATGTCTTGGGGCCGCACCCAGCGGTCGAAGTCCGCCGCCGTAACATGGCCCAGCGCCAGCGCCGCCTCGCGCAGCGTCGTGCCGTCGTGGTGCGCCCGTCTGGCGATGTCGGCGGCGCGGTCGTAGCCGATGTGCGGCGCCAGCGCCGTCACCAGCATCAGCGAGCGATCCAGCAGTTCGGCGATGCGCGCCGGGCGGGCCTCGATGCCGCGCACGCAATGCGCCTCGAAGCTCGTCATGCCATCGGCCAGCAGGCGCACGCTTTGCAGGACGTTGTGGATGATCAGCGGCTTGTAGACGTTCAGCTCGAACTGACCCGATGCGCCGCCGATGCCAACCGCCACATCGTTGCCCAGCACCTGGCAGCAGAGCATGGTCAGCGCCTCGCACTGGGTCGGGTTGACCTTGCCCGGCATGATCGAACTGCCGGGCTCGTTCTCGGGCAGGGTGATCTCGCCCAGCCCGCAGCGCGGCCCCGAGGCCAGCCAGCGCAGGTCGTTGGCGATCTT
This sequence comes from Hydrogenophaga sp., assembly GCA_011391595.1. Taxonomy (GTDB): domain Bacteria; phylum Pseudomonadota; class Gammaproteobacteria; order Burkholderiales; family Burkholderiaceae_C; genus JAABQG01. The sequence goes on along the minus strand of JAABQG010000043.1, from coordinate 1,198 downwards.
CATCAGCGCCACCGCCAGCGTCTTGAGTGCGCCGTGCACCGCCACCAGCCCGTCGTGCGCGGCCAGCGCCGCGAACTTGTTGGCCGCGCTGACGAAGGGCAGCCCGCTCTCGCCGGCCAGCGCCGCCGCCACGCGCGCCCCGAATTCAGGGTGGGTGTTGAGCCCGGTGCCCACCGCGGTGCCGCCCACCGCCAGAGGGTAGAGCGAAGGCAGCGTCGCGTCGATGACCTCGCCTGCGTGCGCCAGCTGCGCAACATAACCGGAAAACTCCTGGCCCAGCGTCAGCGGCGTGGCGTCCTGCAGATGCGTGCGGCCGGCCTTGACCAGGCCGGCAAAGGCCGCGGACTTCACCGCCAGCGCGGCCTGCAGCCGCGCCTGGGCCGGCTGCAAGCGCTGCGCAATGCCCAGCGCCGCCGCCAGATGCATGGCGGTGGGAAAGATGTCGTTGGACGACTGCCCCAGGTTGACCTCGTCGTTGGGATGCACGCAGCGCCCGGGCCCACGCGCGCCGCCGAGCAGCTCCGAGGCGCGGTTGGCCAGCACCTCGTTCATGTTCATGTGGCTCTGCGTGCCCGAACCGGTCTGCCAGACCGACAGCGGGAACTCCCCCGCATGGCGGCCGGCCAGCACCTCCTGCGCCGCGGCGTCAATGGCGGCGGCCTTGTCCGGCGGCAGCAGCCCCAGCTCGCGGTTGACCCGCGCGCAGGCCGCCTTCACGCGGGCCAGGGCATGCACCAGCTCGTCCGGCAGGCGCTCGGTGGAAATGGCGAAGTGCGCCAGCGAACGCTGGGTCTGCGCGCCCCACAGCCGCCCGGCGGGCACCTCGATCGGGCCAAAGCTGTCGTGCTCGGTTCGCGTCGCTGCCTGGAAAGTGGCCATGGCGGGGCTCCTTGCGGGGGGATCAATCCATCATAGGCGCGAGCTCCGGCGAGATCAAACCGGCGCAGCCCCGGTAAGGGAGGCTTCGGCGCGGTGAGTCGAGCGGGAAACTGCTGTCAGGCGGTGGCGGTGGTCTGCCACTAAACTGCGGCCATGTTCCCGACCGAAACCCTGCTCGCCTACCTGGCCGCGGTCATCATCGTCGTCTTCGCGCCCGGGCCCGACAACATCCTGGCGATCAGCCGGGGGCTGAGCCAGGGGCGCGTGGCGGCAGCCCTGTCGTCGGCGGGGGCCGGACTGGGCATCATGGTGCACACCG
>JAABQG010000042.1 GCA_011391595.1 Hydrogenophaga sp. | reverse complement strand
TCAAATCCATAGCTGAAAACGTCGAAAACTCAGCGCCCCAGCACCGGAAACAGCTTGTGCAGCCCCTCGGCCATGACTTCCACCGCCAGCGCGGCCAGGATCAGGCCCATCAGGCGGGTCATGACGTTGATGCCGGTCTTGCCCAGCACGCGGGCGATCGGGCCGGCCAGCGCAAAGCTCATCGCGGTGGCCAGCGCGATCACCGCGCCGTAGCCCACCAGCGTGCCCAATTGCCAGAAGTTCTTTGCGCGGTCGGCGTAGATCACCACGGTGGAAATGGTGGCCGGGCCGGTCAGCAATGGAATGGTCAGCGGCACCACGGCAATGCTGGCGCCCATGGCGGCCTTGGCTGCGCCATCCTCCAGTTCGTGGCTGGCGGGCTTGGCCTCGGCAGGCTGTGCATTGAGCATGTTCAGCGAACTGATCAGCAGCAGCATGCCGCCGCCGACCTGAAAGCTCGCCAGCGAGATGCTGAAGAATTCCAGGATCTTCAGGCCCAGCAACGCGCTGGTGGCGATCACGGCAAAGGCGCTGAAAGACGAGATCCAGATCGTCTTGATCCGCTGCTCGCGCGAGAAGCCCTGCGTGTAGTGGATGAAAAACGGCACGATCGCCAGCGGATTGACGATGGCCAGAAGGGTGATCAGCGGTTTGAAGTCCATGCGGCATTGTCAGGCCAAAGGGCGCATGGCGGCAGCGCGGTCAGCCAACTTTGGACGGGGTAGCTCCAGAATTCCGTCGCCGGAACATGCCCCAGCCCTCCATGTGCAGCACCGGCTCGCCATGCTGGTTGACCATGTCCCACTTGGTGCGCACCAGGCCCACGTCGGGGCGTTTGCTCATGGGGCGCGACTCGACTACGGTGTGTTTCAGGTGCAGGGTGTCGCCGGGGAACACCGGCTTGAGCCACTTGATGTGCTCCAGACCGGGTGAGCCCTGGCTGGAGGCCTCGCACAGGAAGTTCGTCACCATCAGCCGCATCGCCATGGCGCAGGTGTGCCAGCCGCTGGCACACAACCCACCGAACACCGAGTCCTTCGCGGCTTCGGCGTCGAGGTGGAAGGGCTGCGGGTCGAACTGCGTGGCAAACGCAATGATCTCTTCCGCGGTCGGCGTGATGCTGCCCAGGTCGCGGACCGAGCCGGCGGGCATGTCTTCCCAGTAGTACCTGATGATTTTTTCGGTCATGGATTGGCGTTCAGGCAAGCCTGATGGGGGAGAAGAAGGACGAGAAAGAGCAGGGGAGTCAGCGCCCGCCGGACACATCCAGCAGGCTCATGGTGGTGTAGCTTGCCGCATCCGAGAGCAGCCATACAATCGCCCGCGCGACTTCGTCGGCCGTGCCTCCACGCTGCATCGGCACCAGATGTTGCAGGTCGCGCACGCGGTCGGGCAGGCCGCCCGAGGCGTGGATCTCGGTCTCGATCAGCCCCGGGCGCACCGCGTTGACGCGGATGCCCTCGGCCGCCACCTCCTTGGCGAGGCCGATGGTGAAAGCGTCGATGGCGCCCTTGGCGGCCGCGTAGTCCAGGTACTGGCCCGGCGAGCCCAGCCGCGAAGCCGCACTCGACAGGTTGACGATGGCGCCGCCCGCACCGCCGTGCCGTGTGCTCATGCGGCGCACGGCTTCGCGCGCGCACAGCAGGCTACCGATCACGTTGATGTCGAACATGCGCCGCCATCGCGCCACGCTCATCTCATCCAGCCGCGCTGTCACGTCGACCACGCCGGCGTTGTTGACCAGCCCCGTGAGGTGGCCGAGCCTGGCGTCGATGGTTTCGAACATGTGCAGCACCTGCGCTTCGTCGGCCACGTCGGCCTGCACCGTGATGGCCTTGCCACCCGTGGCACGGATGGCGCGCACCACCTCGTCGGCGGCCAGCGAGTTGGCGGCGTAGTTCACCGCCACGGACCAGCCCTGTTGCGCCGCCATCAGCGCTGTGGCGGCACCGATGCCGCGGCTGCCGCCGGTCACGAGTAACACCTTGTCCAAGACCTGTCTCCTGCAAAATGTCGCCGACCCGGTTACAACACGGGTCCGCATGCATCATTAAAACAGTTCATGAAATCTTGTGGGACAGTCCAAGAGTGACACGCAGTGAACTTTGCTCTGTCCCCAACTATTCAAAATCTTGTGGGACAGTCCAGGAGTTGCGCGCTGTGAACTTTGCTCTGTCCCCAACCCTTCAGGAAACGCCATGAGTCGCTCAGTTGACTACTACTTCGCTCCCCAGAGCCCGTGGACCTACCTTGGGCACGAGCGCTTCGCGGCCATCCTGCGGGCCAGCGGCACGGCCGTGCGCGTGCTGCCGATCGACCTCGGCGGCAAGGTGTTTCCGATCTCCGGCGGCCTGCCTTTGGGCAAGCGCGCGCCCCAGCGCCAGGCTTACCGGCTGGTGGAACTGCAGCGCTACAGCGAGTTCCTCAACGCGCCGCTGAACCTCAAGCCCAAATTCTTTCCGGTGAACGGTGACGACGCGGCGCGCCTGATCATCGCGGTGGACCTGCACGACGGCGCGGAGGCAGCGATGAAGATCACCGGCGCCATCCTGGCCGCCGTGTGGGCGCAGGAGCGCCACATCGACGACGAAAAGGTGCTGGCCGAACTGCTGACCGAGCAGGGCCTGAATGCAGCGCGACTGGAGCAGTCGCACAGCCAGGCCGCGGACGAGCGCTACGAGGCCAACACGCAAGCCGCCATCGACGCCGGCGTGTTCGGCGCGCCCAGCTACGTGATCGATGGCGAGATCTTCTGGGGCCAGGACCGGCTGGGCTTCGTCGAGCGCAAACTGGGCAAGGCCTGAACAAGGCGCGGGAGCCCTGGCATCGCGGGCCTGAAACCCCATTTTCGTGACGAACCCTCAAATCAACTTCCCTTTCCAAAGCCTTTCATCAAGGAGCAAATCATGGGTTCATTCACCAATCTCACCGCCGCTGACGGTTTCACCTTCCCCGCCTACTTGGCGCAACCCGCCGGCGCGCCCAAGGGCGCCATCGTCGTGGTGCAGGAAATCTTCGGCGTGAACGCGCACGTGCGTGCCGTGGCCGACGGTTATGCGGCGGCCGGCTATCTGGCGGTGGCGCCGTCCACCTTTGCCCGGGTCAAGCCCGATGTGGAACTGGGCTACACCGAGGCCGACATGAACGAAGGCTTTGGCTACAAGACCGCCGTTGAGGCGCTGCCCGTGCCCGGCGTGATGGCCGATCTGCAGGCGGCGATTGACTACGCTGGCAAGACCAGCGGCGGCAAGGTTGGCATCGTCGGCTACTGCTGGGGCGGCCTGCTGACCTGGCGTGCTGCCTGCTCGCTCACGGGTCTGGCCGCCGCCGCGCCCTATTACGGCGGCGGCATGACCGTGCCGGCCGAGGCTGCCCGGCAGCCCAAGGTGCCGGTGCTGGCGCACTTCGGCGACCAGGACGGCTGGATCCCGCTGGAAACGGTGCACGCCTTTGAGCGCGCCCAGCCCGGCGTGCAGGTGCAGGTCTATGCCGCCAACCATGGCTTCAACTGCGACCACCGGGCGTCTTACAACGCAGATGCGGCGAAGCTGGCACTGGCGCGCACGCTGGCGTTTTTTGTGCAGCACGTCGGCTGAGGGGCATTGGGTGTCGTTGCGATGGCGAAGTCGCACGGCTCACCGCCATGGGTGCCGGCGCGGCGGAACCCGAAGACCGGGCGGCCGCCTCCTGGAGGCAGGCGATGACTGCGGCGCCAGTAACGGCAGTTTTGACTTTCTGAAAGGCTGGATCATGCATTTTCCTGAGTTTTTCAAGCTTTTTTGGCACTTCCCCAGCGTCGGACGGTCGTTGTCAGCTCTTGTTTTGGTAGTTCCCGGCACGGTGGCCATCGCCGCCGACTACACCGGTCCCTTGTTCGACGCGCACCTGCACTACAACGAGGAAGCCTGGAACGGCCGCGCCGGCCCGCACCCGGTGCCTGACGTGCTGGCGCGCATGCAGCGCAGCGGCGTCAAGGCCATCATCGCCAACTCCCGGCCCAACGACGGCACCCGCGCGCTGGCCGAGGCACAGGCCGAGACCCGCGCCGCTGGCGTCACCGTGGTGCCCTTCATCCGCCTGTACCGCAACCGCGCCGACTACGACAACTGGTTCCGCGACGAGACCATTTACGAGATGGTGCGGGCCGAACTGGCGCGCGGCACCGCCGCCGGCCCCTACCGCGGCATTGGCGAATTCCACCTGTACGACAGCGGCAACGCCAACGGCGCAGTCGCGAAGAAGCTGATGGCGTTGTCCGAAGAAAAGAACCTGGTGGTGCTGGCCCATGTGGACGATGTGGCCATCGACCTGCTGATGGCCGCCACCCCGTCGAAAGGCCAGAAGGCGCGCCTGATCTGGGCGCACACCGGCATTGGCGGCGCACCCGTCGAACGCGTGGACGCGCTGATGGCGAAGTACCCGGGCCTGATGGGCGAACTGTCCTACCGGCCGGGGCTGACCTGCGACGGGGGCAAGCTGTGCCCCGAGTGGCGCACGCTGATCCTCAAATACCCGGGGCGTTTCCTGACCGGCTCGGACACCTGGGTCAACCAGCGGTGGATGTACTACGAAGACACCATGAAGGGCTACCGCGCCTGGCTCGGGGACCTGCCGGCCGACGTGGCGAAGAAGGTGGCCTGGGACAACGGGGCGGGGATGTTCGGCTTGAAGTAGGGCGCGCACCACAGCTCAAGTGCGCGGTCCGGACGTGGACGCGCCGGATACTGGAAAATCAGCGCCTGTCTGCATTGATTGAAAAGAAGACCCCCATGACCGAAGCTCCCCAACGCCCCCCGCTGCCCGACCACCTGTCGATCGACCCGCGCAGCCCGCACCACGTCGCTGCCGTGTTCGAGCATGACGTGGGCATCCTCTTCAACGACAAGGAGCGTAACGATGTCGAGGAATATTGCATCAGCGAGCGTTGGGTGCGCGTGCCCGCCGGCAAGACACTAGACCGCAAGGGTCAGCCGCTGCTGATCAAGTTGCGCGGCAAGGTTGAGGCGTTTTACCGTTGACGGGGTGAAGCCGGCTGCCTGATCGCTTCATCAGCAATACTTTCGTCCCACAAAGACCATCCGGTGTCACTCGCACTTTCGATGACCTCGGGAAGAGGCATAGGCTCCGTCAGCAGACCAAACCCGTCGATGGATCCGGACGAGCTCCACTCCGACATTTGCGATTCACGCGACGGTCGCCTGGGAGTGGCGGCTGGCTTCTTGAAGAATTTGAACATGGACAATTGGCTCCAACAAAAGACATCAACGAAGTAAGTGCCCCTTTTAGATCGATGACTGCGGATGCTTGACGGTCACTTGCAGAATAGCCGCTCTTTGGGCCACCCGGCACGTTTTTTACACTTTTCACTGCCAGAAAACGTCGATAAATCACGGTTTTGGCTCTGCCGTAGGTGCCCCCCATGCGCCACCTCCACTACTACCCCAGCACCGCCAGCATGGTGCCGCACATCGTGCTGCATCTGTGCGACACGCATTCCTCGGACGGACTGGCGCAAGCGGCCTGAATCAAACCCTGACTCTGCGAGGGCCACCACCAAGTTGTTCAATCAATTCCAAACTGAATTGAGTCATTTCCTGGATATGGACATCGGCCATCGCCAAGACCTCTGGTGCTAACGGGAACTCCGGACCGGGGGCGGCGATGATGCCCATGCCTGCGGCTTTGAGCGACTTGATACCGTTGCCGGAATCCTCCACACCAACGGCGTTCTCGGGCTTTACGCCCAATTTTGCAAGCACGTGCCAATAGATGTCTGGTGCGGGTTTACCGTATTCCACGTCGTCTCCGTACATGGTGGCCTGAAACACCTGATTCAGGCCAGTGACGCGCAGCACGTATTCAGCCAGCTCGTTGGGGGATCCCGATGCCAGCGCCACCTTGTAGCGGGATGCAGCCAGGCGCACGGCCTGGATGGCCCCTTCGCGCTCGGGCAGGTGCTCGGCGTACTTGGCGCGCATCCGGCCGATGATTTCGTTGGCGACACCGCCTTCATCCATGCCCAGTCTGTGGCGCAGTTGCAGTCGTTCCACCATGATGCGTGCCCACATGGCGGTGCTGGCGCCCATGGTTGAGGCCTGGTCGACCTCGCCCCAGACCAAACCCAGGTCGCCGGCAAATTCCTCGCGAACCTGGCGCCACAGCACTTCCGAGTCGATGAGCACGCCGTCCATGTCGAAGACGACCGCCTCAATCTTTCTCATGGGATCAACCCCGGCAATGGCAAGCCGCTCAAACGCACAAAGCCAGGCAGATCGCTCAAGTCGTCGAGCACGGCTGCGGCGCCGGAAAAATCATGGTGGCGGGTGAAGTGGTTGATCGTGATGAAAGTCGTGATGCCTGCAGCCAGACTGGCGTGCAGGCCATTTTCGGAGTCTTCCAGGGCAATGCATTCGTCCGCCGTCACGCCCAAGGTCTCCATCACCCACAAATAGACATCGGGCGCCGGTTTCTTGTTGGCCACCATATCGCCACAGCCCACGGCACCAAACAGGGTTTGCCAGTCCTTGCCAAGACCGCGCTCCAGAAGCGCAGCCACATTTTCCGGCGCCGTGGTGGTGGCAACAGCCAACTTCAGACCGGCACTGTGGGCCGCAAGAATCAATTCCTTGATGCCGGGACGCAGGGTGATCAGCCCTTCCTGAACCAGGTTGGTGTAGTGCCGCGTTTTGACCGCGTGCAGGTTTTTCACAAAGCCGTCGAAATCCACGGGCTTGGCAAAGTCGCTCTGGAAGTCGCTGACAAAATATTTGATGCGTTCCTTGCCGCCGGTCACGGTCAGCAGCTTGTCGTACAGATCCAGATCCCAATGCCAGTTCAGTCCGGCTTCGGCGAAGGCCTTGTTGAAGGCCTGGCGGTGCCCTTCTTCGGTGTCAGCCAGCGTGCCGTCCACGTCAAAAATAATTGCCTTGATGCTCATGTTGAAGGACTCCTTGGTGGTCGATTATCGCCAACCCTGTGATCAGTCTCCGGATCAGCGCCAGGACCAGCCCCATCAGGGAGCGACGGAGGGTTCTATTGCAATTTGTCAAAAGAGGCCCGAATAAATATCAAAATGATCTTGATGAGCGGCCTAAATAGTCATAGTATCCAGAAAAAGCGCGATCAACCGATCTAATTGAACCTTTCAAACTGGGGTAGCAAATGGCAAAAGTCGACGAAGTCACCAAGGAGTCGTGGGTGTTGAGCACCTTCCCGCAATGGGGGACGTGGCTGAACGAAGAGATAGAACGCGAGGTGGTGGCGCCGGGGACATTTGCCATGTGGTGGCTGGCTTGCACGGGCATCTGGGTCAAGACGGAGGGCAATACCAATATCTGCATCGACCTGTGGTGCGGCACCGGCAAACGCAGCATGAAGAACCCGCTCATGGACCCGCACCACCAGATGGCGCGCATGACAGGTTGTGTCAAGTTGCAGCGCAACCTGCGCGTGTCGCCCTTCGTGATCGACCCGTTTGCCATCCGGCAGGTCGACGCCGTGCTGTCCACCCACACGCACAACGACCACATCGACATCAACGTGGCCGCTGCGGTGCTGAAGAACTGCCCGGCCACGGTGCCCTTCATTGGCCCGCAGTCCAGCACCGACGTGTGGCTGAAATGGGGTGTGCCGCGCGAGCGCATCACTACCGTGCGGCCGGGCGACGTGGTGAAGGTGGGCGACGTCGAGATCGTCGTTCTCGAAGCCTTTGACCGCACCATGGCGCTGACCATCCCCGCCGACCAGACGGCCAAGGGCAAACTGCCGGGGGACATGGACGACGTGGCTGTGAACTACCTGGTCAGGACGCCGGGCGGCAGCATTTACCACAGCGGCGACTCGCACTATTCCAACGGCTACGCCAAGCACGGGAATGAGCACAAGATTGATGTGGCACTGGGTTCGTACGGCGAGAACCCGCGCGGTGTCACCGACAAGATGACCTCGTCGGACATCCTTCGCATGGCCGAGTCCCTGAACTGCAAGGTGGTGATTGCCTACCACCACGACATCTGGTCCAACTTCATGGCCGACCCGATGGAGATCACCATGCTGTGGAACATGAAGAAGGACCGGCTGCGGTACCGCTTCAAGCCTTACATCTGGCAGGTTGGCGGCAAGTTCATCTTCCCGGACAACAAGGACGACATGGAGTACCACTACGACCGGGGCTTCGATGACGTCTTCACCAAGGAAACGGACCTTCCGTTCCCATCGTTCCTGTAGCGGGACAAGCGCCACATACAAAAAGTAGATCGGACCGAGCGCCATGAATGCAGAGATCCGCGGTTTGCAACTTGAGGGCGTGGCCAAGCAGTTTGGCAAGGTGCGCGTGGTGGAGCAGATCGACCTGAGCGTGGCCCAGGGCGAATTTGTGGTGCTGCTCGGTGAGTCGGGCTGTGGCAAGTCCACCGTGCTGCGCATGATCGCCGGCCTGGAAGATGTGAGCGCCGGGCGGGTCTTCATCAACGGGCGCGACGTCACGTCGCTGCCGCCGATGGCGCGCGACATCGCCATGGTGTTCCAGAACTATGCGCTCTATCCACACATGGATGTGGCGCACAACATGAGCTTTGCGCTGGAGCTCTCCGGCACGCCCAAGAGCGAGATCACGCGCCGCGTGGCCGAGGCCGCCGAGGTGCTGAGCATCACGCACCTGCTGCAACGCAAACCCAGGGAGCTCTCGGGCGGGCAGCGCCAGCGCGTGGCGATCGGCCGCGCCATCGTGCGCGAGCCGCTGATCTTCCTGTTCGACGAACCGCTGTCCAACCTGGACGCCAAGCTGCGCGGCCACATGCGCACCGAGCTCACACTGCTGCACCAACGCCTGGGCAAGACCATCATCTACGTGACGCACGACCAGGTGGAGGCCATGACACTGGCGTCGCGCATCGTGATCTTCCACAAAGGCCTGATCCAGCAGGTAGGTACGCCGTCGGAAGTGTTCAACCAGCCGGCCAATCTGTTCGTGGCCGCCTTCATTGGCATGCCCAGCATGAATCTGCTCGAAGGCAGCGTGCTCGTGGACAAGGGCAGCACCGTGCTCAAGGGCGCGGGCTTCTTGATTCCGCTACCTGCGGGTGTTCAATGGCCACAGCAACTGGTGGTGGGCCTGCGTCCGCAGGCACTGCAGATCGCCGCCAGCGGGCCGGGCGTGCTGCAACTGCAGGTGGACGTGGTGGAGTACTTGGGCACCGAATCCGTGCTGGTGGGCAAGCTCGCCGGCGGCACCGACGCGCGCATCACCGCCGTGGTCGAGGGCAACCGCACCGACCTGCTGCACCAGACCGTGCCGCTGACCTTTGACCCGCCCGCATTGCATGCATTCGACAAAGCCACGGGCCTGCGCGTGCGCACCTGAATTCATCCAACCCCTTTATTTACAGGAGACTGCCATGAAGAGAAGAACACTGATCCAGACCGCCGGCGGAACCGCCTTGGGCCTGCTTGGCGCAGGCTTGCCGTTGGTCGGGCTTACGCAGGACCGCTATGCCAAATACAAGGGGCAGACGGTGGTGATGAGCATCCCGGCGCACCCGCATTACGACGCCATGCTCAAGATCCTGCCCGAGTTCACCAAGCAGACCGGCATCAAGGTCGAGACCGACCGCCTGGCCATGGCGCGCATGAAGGACAAGCAACTTCTCGAGATGGCCAAGCCCTCCGGTGACTATGACCTTTGCTGCTACGTGGTGATGTGGAAGGGCGAATACGTCAAGAAGAACCTGATCCGCGAAATCGAGCCGATGCTGAAGAACGCGGCGCTGGCCGACCCCGAGTACGACTTCAAGGATCTGGTCAAGCCCTATGTCGAAAACATCGGCCTCGTCGGCGGCCCCAGGGGCTACTTGCCGGGTCCGGGCGCCAAGCTCTACGGCCTGCCCTACGGCGCGGAGACCTCCATCCTGGCCTACCGTCGTGACCTGTTCGAAAAGCACGGCCTAAAGCCGCCCACCAACTATGCGGAGTTCGAGAAGCTGCTGCCGGTGGTGCGCGAGAAGACCGGCATCGGCGCGCTGACCTCGCGCGGCCAGGCTGGCCACCAGTGCGTGCACGCCTGGCTGCTGCACCTGAACCCGATGGGCGGCGGCATATTCGACGACAAATGGAAGCCCTACTTCAACGATGACACCGGCGTCAAGGCCCTGAAGTTCCTGAAGCTCGTCTCGGACACCGGCCCTATCGGCATTCCCGGCTTCGGTCAGGGCGAGATGATCACGTCGTTCCTGCAGGGGCAGGCCGCGATGTACCTTGACTCGACTTTGATCTTCGGCCAGGTGAACAACCCGCAGGTTTCGAAGATCGCGGGCCAGGTGAGCTACGTGCTGCACCCCAAGGGTTCGATCTACGCATCGCAGTCGGGCGGCCTGGGTCTGGCGATTCCGAAGAACGCCAAGAACCCCGACGCCGCGTTCCTGCTGATGCAATGGCTGACCTCGAAAGCGCAGGACAAGGCTGTCACCAGGGTCGGCGGTGTCCCCTCGCGCGTGTCGACCATCGCCGACCGCGAGATGGTGCTCCAATACCCCGAGTTCATCACGCTGCGCCAGCAGATCGATTACATCGATCTCGACTGGCGGCCCATCATTGCCGAGTGGGACGAGATCAATATCCAGGCACTGGGTGTGGCCGTTTCCGAGGCGCTCACGGGCAAGAAGTCGGCTGAGAACGCGCTCAACGGCATGGTGCCCAAGGTCACGGAGATCATGAAGCGTGGTGGTTACCTGAAGGGCTGACAGCGCGACCCGCCGACACCGCAAAGGACAGCAAATGCGCACACCACGCTGGGTTCCATGGGTCTATGTCGGCCCGGCCGTCCTCGTGATGGCCGTGGCCTGCCTGTACCCGTTGCTGTCCGCGCTGCAGCTCGGCTTTTACGACTGGAGCATGGGCACACCCTGGTCCGAGGCCAAATGGGTGGGCATGGATGCGTTCCTTCGTGCGTTTCAAGACCCGGCGGTCTGGCGCTCGCTGGTCACCACGCTGATGTTCGCCGCCGTGTGTGTGGTGGCCGAGATGGTGTTGGGCATTGCGCTGGCGCTGGCGCTTGAAGGCAAGGTTCGCGGCATGGCGGTGTTTCGCACGCTGTTCATCCTGCCCATGATGATCGCGCCGATCGCTGTGGGCCTGACCTGGCGCTATCTGTTCGATGCGCAGTTCGGCCTGCTCAACGCGCTCATCGAGCTGTTCGGCGCGGCGCCCATCGGCTGGCTGGCACAGGAAAACACGGCCTTCATCGCCATCATCATTGCCGATATCTGGCAATGGACGCCCTTTGTCTTCATCATGATGATTGCAGCACTGGCCAATGTGGACGGCGCCGTGCTGGAGGCCGCGCGCGTGGACGGCGCCAACTGGTGGCAGGCCACCTTCCGCGTCAAGCTGCCCATGGTGATGAACGTCATTGCCATCACGCTGCTGATGCGCCTGATCGATGCCTTCCGCGTGCTGGAGGTGATCTACATCCTTACCTTTGGCGGGCCTGGCGACAGCACCGAAATATTGTCACTGCACATCTACAAGACCGCCTTCGTGAGCCAGCGCCTGGGCGGCGCCGCCGCCATCTCGGTGCTGCTGCTGGTGGTGGTGGCCAGCCTGTCGTGGTTTGCGCTGCGCCTGTCGAACCCGCTGAAAGACGAGGGGCGGTCATGAGCTTTGGTGTCAAGCGGCATCCCGCCCTGGTGGCAGCGCACTACAGCGCGCTGATCTTTCTGGCCGTCGTCTGCGTGGCACCGATCGTGCTTATGTTTGCCACCTCGCTGAAGCTGCAGACGCAGATCTTCACCACCGGCATCCACTTCATCTTTGCGCCCACGCTGCAGAACTACCGCGACGTGCTGGGCGAGGGCAGCTTCCAGCGTTACCTGACCAACAGCCTCATTGTGGGCGTGGTCTCCACCATCATCACCCTGGTGCTGGGCTGCATGGCGGCTTATGGGCTGGCACGGTTTCGCTTTCCGGGTCGCAAGTCCGTTGCCTACATCAGCCTGTTGCTGCGCACCGTGCCGCTGGCCGTGCTGGCCGTGCCGGTGTTCATGATCTGGAGCCAGGTCGGGCTCATCAACTCGCTGTGGGGCCTGATCCTGCTGTACGTGGCGGTCAACCTGCCGTTCACGATCTGGTTGCTCTACGGCTTTATCTTGCAGGTGCCGCAGGAGCTCGAAGAGGCAGCGGCCATCGACGGCTGCGGGCCGATCAAGGTGTTCTACAAGGTGGTGCTGCCGCTCATCAAGCCCGGTCTGGCTGCCGCTTCGATCTTCACCTTCCGCATTGCGTGGAACGAGTTCATCCTGGCGCTGGTGCTGACCGACCGTGCCACCCGCACCCTTCCCGTGGCTGCGTCGCTGTATATCACCGACATCGGCGTCGACTGGGGCAAGATCATGGCCCTGGGCAGTCTGATCGCCATCCCTCCGCTGATCTTCACCTTCGTCGCTGCCCGCCAGATCATCACCGGTCTGACTGCCGGAGCGGTCAAGGGTTGATAGATCGCCATGAAGGGCATCATCACCGTCGATGTTGGCACCACCAGCATGCGGGCCATCCTCTACGACGCAGTGGGTGAACCCCTCTACATGGACCAGCGTCAGAACGGGCCGGAGTTTTTCAGCGATGGTCGGGTCGAGCAGGATCCCCTGTCCTGGCAGCAGCACCTGATTCAGATTCTGGCGAGCTGCCGTGAAATGGCCGACGACAGGGGCATTGTGCCCCTGTGCATTTCAGTCACGGCCCAGCGCTCTTCCGTCTTTCCGGTTGATCGCCTGGGTGTTCCACTGCATCCCGCCATCATGTGGCAGGACATCCGCAGTGCGGCGATGGCGCATGCGCTGGACTCCAGCAATGAGTGGGTGTATCGCAAGACCGGACTGAAAATCTCGCCGGTTTTTTCAGCCATCAAAATGACCTGGCTGCGCAAGAACCGCCCGGATATCTGGCAACACGCCCACAAGTTGATCGGCGTGCAGGATTGGGTCCTGTGGTTGCTGACCGGGCGTTTTGTCACCGACCAAAGCTTTGGCAGCCGAACCAATTTGCTGGATCTGGCCACAAGAACCTGGGATCCGGAGCTGCTGGGCCTGTTTGAAGTGCCACAGCACATGCTCTGCGAGCTGATCGCACCCGGAGACGTTGCGGGGGGCTTGAGCGCAAGCCTTGCCGCCGCGACGGGGCTGCCTGACGGGTTGCCTGTGGTGTCCGCAGGGGGTGATCAACAATGCGCGGCACTGGGCCTGGGTCTGTTTGCCAGCGAGCAGGCGGTCACCAACACAGGCACCGGTTCCTACATCCTGGGCCACAGCAACACACCGGTATGGGATGCCAAGATGCGGGTGTCATGCAATGTGTCAGCCATCCCTGAAGCCTACATTGTCGAGGCCGCTGTGCTCACATCAGGGGCGATCTACCGGTGGTTCAAGGAATGCCTCCTGGGCCTGCAGGAGGCTGATTCAAGTGCCTTTGACGCGATCAACCAGGAAGCCGGTCTGGTGGGTCCGGGATCTAACGGACTGATGTTGATACCGCATTTCAAAGGCTGCGGCTCGCCCTATTGGGATCCCGATGCGCGGGGCGTTTTCTATAACCTGAGTCTGAGCACCACGCGCGGCGAGATGGCCCGGGCCATTTTGGAAGGCATCGCCGTCGAACTCAAGGAAAGTCTGGCACTGATGGAAGACCTCTGCGGCACCGTTGCGTCCGTCAGTGTCTCTGGTGGCATGACTAAGTCCGCTCTTTTCAACCAGATTCAGAGCGATGTTTTCGAGCGTCCGGTGCTGCGACTGAGCAGCGACGAGGCAAGCTCGCGCGGCGCCTGGATTGCCGCAGCCGTTACCATCGGCCTGGAGACAAGTTACGCCAGCGCCTTCAGGCGGTCAACCGCGCGTGATGAAGCTGTGGTGTTCAAACCCAACCCTGTGACGAGACCTGTCTACCAACGCCAGCGCGAGCGCTCGCGTGCGATCTACCACGCCCTGGCGGCGCCGGAAATTCGGGAACTCTTCAAGTAGCAAGGAAGATGCATGAAGGAACATGGTCAACGCGCGATCATGGCGGTATCCAATTACCGTCACAAGAAAATCCTGGAACTGGTGTACCAGCGAAAGTCCATTTCCGCCGATGAGTTGGCCACGGAGTTCGGGGTTTCCAAAATCACCATCCGGCGTGACCTCGATACCTTGGCGCTGGACAAGCTGCTGGAGCGCACCCGAGGGGGCGCAGTGTCCATTTCGGACCTGGGTTTCGAGGAGATTTTTGAGGCAAAAAACCATTTGTCGACCAAAGAGAAAAGCCTGATCGGCAAGTACGTAGCGTCACTGATTTCGGAAAACGAGACGGTATTCCTGAATTCCGGATCAACGACCCTGGAGGTGGTGCGCCATCTCAAAGGGAAAAGAGTGCGGGTGGTCACCAACAACGCGGCGAGTCTGTCGCTGGAGCTGGACCCTCAGATCGAGATGATCTTGCTGGGCGGGGATTACCGGGTCCAGTCAAGATCCCTGGTCGGCAGCTTGACCATTGCGGCCCTGCAGAGCATCTATTCGAGCATCACCGTGCTTGGCATCAATGGCGTGAGCATCAAGCGTGGATGCACCACTGCGGTTCAGCTTGAAACCAGTGTCAACAAAGCCATGATCGAAAACTCCAGTGGCAAAGTGATACTGGTCGCCGACCACAGCAAGATGAACTGTGTCTCAAGCTTTCTCACCTGTGCCCTCAATCGTGTCGACTTGCTGGTCACCGACTGGATGACGCCACTGTCCTTTTGTGAAGAATTGCAGGCCTCTGGCTTGAATGTCTTTCGGGTTCCTGAGGATCAATAGCTAGACTTGCCCGTAGTAGGCCCCGGGTCCGTGCTTGCGGAAAAAATGTTTTTCCAGCAGGTATTGCGGCATGCTCGGCAGGTCGGGCGTCATCTGCAAGGTCAGCAGCGCCATGCGCGCGGTGAGTTCAAGAACCGCAGCGTTGTGCACGGCCGCATCGGCGTCAACCCCCCAGGTGAAAGGGCCGTGATTGGCCACCAGAACCGCTGGCATCTGGCTTGGGTCGATGCCCGCATCCTTGAAGCACTGCACGATGGCCAGGCCGGTTTGCGCCTCGTAGTGTCCTGTGGTTTGCTGCTCGGTCAGAACAGGGGTGCAGGGTATTTCTCCAAAGAAATAATCGGCATGGGTCGTGCCCAGCGGCGGGATGCCCCGGCAGGACTGGGCCCAGACGGTGGCCCAGGTGGAATGGGTGTGAACGATGCCGCCAACCAGCGGGAAATGGCGGTACAACTCCAGATGGGTCGGCAGGTCGGAAGATGGTTTCAGGGTGCCCTCCAGGATCTGGCCGTGCGCGTTGACCACCACCATGTCCGTGACCTTCATGGTGCTGTAAGGCAATCCGCTGGGCTTGATCACGATCGCGCCGCTTTCAGCATCCCTGCCGCTGGCGTTGCCCCAGGTGAAGTCCACCAGGCCGAGACGCGGAAGTTCCAGATTCGCCTCCAGCACCTGTTCCTTGAGCATTTTCAGATTCATGCATAGCCTCCTTGCGTCATTCGCTCACCGACCCATTGCCGCGCCAGACGGATTTCCTGAATGGGGTTGACCGACTTTTCGGTCCACATTTCAACCAGGAAAGGGCCTGCATAGCCAAGATCATGCAGCGTCTTGAAGCAGCTGACAAAATCAACCGTGCCCTCGCCAAAAGGAGTATCACGGAAGGCGCCCGGGAAATTGGGCGCCACGGGTTTGGATTCCTTGACGTGCACTCCCACGATATGGTTGATGCCCAAAGTGAGTTCACGCACCACGTCATTGCCCCAGGCGGTGAGGTTGCCCAGGTCTGGATAGACCTGGAACCAGGGTGACGCCAGCTGCTCTTTCAGCACAAGGTATTTTGAAATCGAATTCAGGAACGTGGTGTCCATGATTTCCAGGGCCAGCGTCACCTGATACTGCGCCGCCACTTCCAGGGCGCGCTGCATGCCCTCAAGGTAGCGCTGCCGTGAGGCCTGGGTGGTGGGTTCGTAATAGACGTCGTAGCCGGCCAGCTGAATCACGCGAATACCAGTATCGCTGGCGAACCGGATCGCCTTTTGCATGAACTCGGCCGCCTGCACCCTTACCGCTGGATCAGCACTGCCAAAGGGAATTTTCCGGTGTCCTGAAAGACACATGGAGGGCACCGACAGGCCTTCTTCCCGGGAGGTTGTGAAGAACGAAAGGCGCTCGGCCATGGACCAATCCAGCCGTGCCATGCGTTCGGGCGTTTCGTCGATTGATATTTCCAGAAAGTCGTAGCCTGTTTCGCGGGCGAGCTTGAAACGCTCAGCCCAGGTCAGGTCTTTTGGCAGTGCTTTCTCGTAGATTCCCACCGGGTTTTTCATGGATGTGTCTTCCTGGGTTGAGGGCAGCGGCGACAGTCAGCGCGAGGCCAATGCGGAGCGGCTGAGGTTCACGTCACGATGTACAGAGCGGCTTCGGCTATTTCACGGTTGGCGGAAACAATGATGTCCCGGTTCGCTTCGTGCATGACGTGGATGTTGCTGGGGCCGACGCCTTCATCAATGATTTCCGCCTGGAGCAGCAATGGAGTTGTACTCACGGCATGGACATAGAACAGTTGCTGTTTGCCCCGGCGACATCCGCCAATAAAAACCGGTTTGCCGGCCAGCGTGGTGCCGACAACCACGTGGTAGAACTCGCTCACTTCAGGGTGTTCATAGACCTTGACATAAGCGCCATTGATTTTCTTGTAGATTCTGAAATAAGAACCATGAAACGGCTCAATCGTGGCGTATTCCAGTTCACCATCGCCATCAATATCCACCGCCGATATGTCGCTGATCGGCCAATCCATGAACTGTCTGACCGCCCATGGACCCTCGGGTTCTTGCGGCGGCGTCACTTCAAAAGCACCTTGTTCACAGGTTACCAGGCTGGACAGGGAACCGTTGCGGGTCAACCGGCTGAAGCCATGATTCTTGGCCAGCCCATCTTTCAGCACCGTGACCTCAAGGGGCCCAGGCCCACGGTACTCGCCGACCCAGATTTTCCCGGGATTGCTCCAGTCTTCTTTGGCGTCCTTGGTGGTGGCCAGGGTGCAACTAATGAAGTAATACCGGCCATTGACGGGGAGGAGGTCAAAGCGGTGGATGTAGGGCAGATGAAGCACATCGGTGACTTCATAGCCACCCGTGCTCAAGGGGCGAACATGCACCACCTTGGCCTCTTCCCATTGAAACATCTTGAAGAATTTCTGAACCGCCAGGAATTCGCCATTGCTTCCTGCGATTGGCACGATGGACATCGTGCCGCCAGGTCCCTCCCAAACGGTGTGGGAGGACTGGTAGTCGGGGCCGGCCCATGCCAGACATTGCCCCTCACCCTCGGTCGCCACCAGAATACGGGTTTGCCCATCAACCACGATGTGATTGGTCGAGTAGCAACGGTTCAGCGATGTCAGAAAACGTTTTTCGATATTCATAACCCACCTCGCAGGATCAAAATGATGGATGAGACGACGAAATACGAGACTAATATTTCAAAATGATCAAAGTATAAATCAATATTGCAAATAAATGGCTGATTTATTAGCAATTTGATCGATTTATGTCAAAGATCGGCAACCCGATCCGATCCGCAGCGCTGTGCTGCCGGAAGGGATGGCAGTTTCCAAGTCAGTGTTCATTCCTTTGAGCGATGGATGCTCGATATCGGGGCAGCGAATGTCCGAAGTCGATCATTCTCGACGCCAATGAATGCGCGCATTCCGTCTGGTCCAGCCATCCGCTCGGGACAAGTCGAAAAAAAGCGGGGCCAGACCGGTATAAAGTGTCCTCTCCGGCCCCTCCTTCCTGAAGAACCTGCCAGCCTACGCATGCGCCACCTCCACTACTACCCCGGCACCGCCAGCATGGTGCCGCACATCGTTCTGGAGGAACTTGGCGTGCCGTACCAGCGGGTGCTGGTGGACCGCGCCGTCGATGCGCACAAGGCGCCCGAGTACCTGAAACTGAACCCGAACGGGCTGATCCCGGTGCTGACGCAGGACGACGCACCGGGCGCGCCGCTCGTGCTGTACGAGACGGCGGCCATCGTGCTGCATCTGTGCGACACGCATTCCTCGGCCGGGCTGGCGCCGGCTGTCGGTACCGCCGAGTGGGCACATTTCTACAAATGGCTGATGCGGCTGACCAACACGCTGCAGGCCACGCTGATCGTCTATTTCTATCCTGAACGCTGGGTCGCGCCGGGCAACGCGGCAGGGGCGGCACAGGTCAAGGCGGCCGCCGAGACCAAGATCGCCGGGCTGCTGGACCAGCTCGATGCCGAGCTGGCACGCCACGGGCAGGCATGGTTCATGGGCGCGCATTATTCGGCGCTGGATGCCTATGTCTTCACGCTGTGCCGCTGGACGCGCAATTTCTCTTCCGTGCCGGCGCGCGCACGGCCGCACTTGGGCCCCTACCTGCAGCGCATGCTGGCTCGCCCCGCGCTCCAGCGTGTGCTGGCGGCGGAGCAACTGGACCCGCCATTCGTCTGAGCGGGTGCCCCGATCCTCAACGCCCGGTGCGCGCCAGGTAACGCTTGCGCCAGAACAGTAGGCCCATCGTCAGGGCGATGAGGGCCATGCTGGCCATGGTCCACCAGAAGCCGGCCTCGCGGTGAAGCAGCGGGATGAACTCGAAATTCATGCCAAAGATGCCGGCAATCAGGTTCAGCGGCAGAAAGATGGCGGTCAGCGCAGTGAGGGTGCGCATGATGTCGTTGGTGCGGTTGCCCTGCGCCGAGAAGTGCATCTGCACGGCGGTCTCGGCGTTGTGCTCGAGCCGGGTCACGTGGCGCACCACGCGCTCGATGTGCTCCAGCACGTCGCGGCTGCGCACCAACAGCAACTCGTGCGCTTGCCTTGCGCTGGTATCGTTGACCACCGGCCAGCCCTTGAGCGCCTCGATCCAGTCCAGCACCGCGGCGCGCTGGTCGTCGCAGATGTCATCGAGCTGGTGCAGCGTCAGGCGGGCGTCGAGCAGGGCCGACCAGTTGGAAAAACGCGTGCGCGGGTCCAGCAACTCGGCCTGCCAGTGGTCGAGTTGGCGCGAAAGATCCCGACGCAGCGCCAGGTAGCCGTCGACGATCTGGTTCACCACGCGCAGCATCAGGTCGGCCGGGCTGCCGGGCAGCCGGGCGTTGGCGGGGCGGGCCTCCGCGCCCTCGGTCAACGGCGTGGCCGCTGTGGCCAGCAGCCTGGCGGCATAGGCGTCGCGCGCGGTGCACTCGGCCGGGTGCACCGTCAGCAGCACCTGGTCGAACACCGCGAAACCCACCGGCGTGGTGTCGATGCGGCGCAGCACCGGCGGGCCGCGGCGCTTGCGCAAGGGCGGCTCGCCCGAGGCGGATGTCGCAGCGTCACCCTGCGCGGTGGCGAGGCGGCGAAAGACCAGCAGGTCATATTGCGAGGTCGGCTCGTAATGGGAGGTCAGCTGGGCATTGAGCAGGTCGGAGACGTGCAGATCCACCAGCGTAGAGCCGCTCAGCGCACCCAGCGTGGCCTGGATGCCGGCCAGTTGCGCCTCGAACTCGGCGCGGGTGCAGGCGATCCAGACATAGCCCTGATCGGGTGGCAGCGTGGGCAGGGTGTCGGTTTCCGTCACACCCGAAGGGCTGATGCTGAAGATGCGCATGGGGGCCTCGCAGGGGCGGTGGAGCGGGTTTTGAGCCCGAAATTCAGATGAAATCGGCACTGGTCCAGCGTCGAATGGCGATAATTTGCTATTGTTTTTGAATCAACCGGGCGGCGTCGCGGGCGAAATAGGTCAGCACGCCGTCGGCACCGGCGCGCTTGAAGGCCAGCAGGCTTTCCATCATCACCAGGTCGTGGTCGAGCCAGCCGTTCTGTGCAGCGGCCTTGAGCATGGCGTATTCGCCGCTGACCTGGTAGGCGAAGGTGGGCACGCGGAATTCGTCCTTCACGCGGCGCACGATGTCCAGGTAGGGCATGCCGGGCTTGACCATCACCATGTCGGCGCCCTCGGCGATGTCCATCGCCACTTCGCGCAGCGCCTCGTCGCTGTTACCGGGGTCCATCTGGTAGACCTTCTTGTTGCTCTTGCCCAGGTTGCCCGCCGAGCCCACCGCATCGCGGAACGGGCCGTAGAAGGCGCTGGCGTACTTGGCGCTGTAGGCCATGATGCGGGTGTGGATCAGTCCGGCGGCTTCGAGCGCTGTGCGAATCGCCCCGATCCTGCCGTCCATCATGTCGCTGGGGGCGACGATGTCGACGCCGGCTTCGGCCTGGGTGAGCGCCTGCTTGACCAGCACCGCGACCGTTTCGTCGTTCAGGATGTAGCCGGTGTCGTCGAGCAGGCCGTCCTGACCGTGGCTGGTGAACGGGTCCAGCGCGACGTCGGTCATCACGCCCAGGCCGGGGAATTCTTTCTTGAGCGCCCGCACCACGGTGGGCACCAGGCCGTCAGGGTTGGCAGCTTCGCTGCCGACCGGGTCTTTCAGCGCGGCGCTGATCACCGGGAACAGTGCCATCACCGGGATGCCGAGGCGCACGCAGTCCTCGGCCACCGGCAGCAGCAGGTCCAGGCTCAGGCGCTCCACGCCGGGCATGGAGGCCACGGCCTCGCGCCGGCCCTGGCCCTCGAGCACGAACACCGGATAGATCAGGTCGTTGGCGCTTACCGCGTGCTCGCGCACCAGGTTGCGGGTGAAATCGTCGCGGCGCAGGCGGCGCGGGCGACCTTGGGGAAAGGGGGCGTAAGGGGTCATGGCGAAAATTGTGCCTGAATTCGGGAGCGATCAATGCTTGTCGGGCGAGCGCCGAGCCCTGCATGACGATGTGGCGGGTGCGGCACAGGGCGGTCCTGCCACTGAAAGAATTGCCGGATTGGCCTTTGGAGTCCTTGAAGGCAGCGTTTCAATTTGATACATTGCAGCTGGGCGGTTCGCCGCCTCCCGCTTTTCCTCCCTGAGCGGGGCCTTGATGTGTGACAGCAAAGAGGCTTCTCACCCCAGCCATGTGCTGGGGTTTTTTTTGGCCGTGCCGCCCTGCGGCTTCAGGGCCGGGGGCTACACTTTCGTGATGCTCTGGATCAAATCCCTTCACATCGTCTTTGTCGCCAGCTGGTTTGCCGGACTGTTTTACCTGCCCCGGATCTTCGTGAACCTGGCGATGGTGGCGCCCGAGTCGGTCGCCGAGCATGAAAGGCTGTTGCTGATGGCGCGCAAGCTGATGCGCTTCACCACGATCCTGGCGGTGCCTGCTGTCGGCCTGGGGCTCTGGTTGTGGATCGGCTATGGCATTGGCTGGGGGCCTGGCAATGGCTGGATGCATGCCAAACTGGCGGTGGTGTTGCTCGCCCTGGGCTACCACCATGCCTGCGGGCGGCTGCTGCGCAAATTCACCCTGTATGGCAACCAGCATGGGCACGTCTGGTACCGCTGGTTCAATGAAGCGCCGGTCCTGATGCTGCTGGCCGCGGTGGTGCTGGTCGTCGTCAAGCCTTTCTGAGATGGTGTCAGTCCCCACGCTTGTCACTCCGTGTACTTCGCTGCCCGCCATAGAGGCAGCAGTCGCCTTGGGGCGGCCCGGCGACGACTGATTCGGCCGGCAATGCACAAGACCGCAGCCTGGCCCCTGGCGCTGACCTATGCGGCGCTGATCGTCTATGCAAGCCTTTACCCCTTCGATGGCTGGCGGGCCGTGGGCATCGCGCCCTGGACCTTCCTGGTCGCGCCACTGCCCAGATACTGGACCGGCTTCGACGTGGCCGCGAACCTGCTGGGCTACGGGCCGCTCGGGTTTCTGCTGGCCCTGAGTGTGCTGCGCACCGGGTCGGGCGGACACGCCGTGGCGCTGGCCACGCTGGGTGGCACCCTGCTGTCCTTGAGCATGGAGTCGCTGCAGACCTATATGCCGCTGCGCGTGGCGTCCAACCTGGACTTTGCCCTCAATGTCGCCGGGACCCTCTTGGGCGCCATGTCAGCCTATGCGCTGGAGGCGATGGGCGTCATCGATCGATGGAGCCGTTTTCGGGCGCGGTGGTTCGTACCCGATTCGCGCGGAGCGCTGGTGCTGCTGGCACTGTGGCCGCTGGCCTTGCTGTTCCCGGCTTCCGTGCCGCTGGGCCTGGGCCAGGTGATGGAACGCGTCGAGGAAGGGCTGGCCGACTGGCTGGCCGATACGCCCTTTCTGGAATGGGTGCCGCTTCGCGAAGTGGAGTTGCAGCCCTTGTTGCCCGGCGTGGAGCTGCTGTGCGTGATGCTGGGCCTGCTGATTCCCTGCCTGCTGGGGTTTTCCATCGTCCGGTCCGTGGGACAGCGGCTGGTGATGGTGGTCGGCACGCTGGCTGCGGGTCTGGGGGCCTCGGCCCTTTCGGCGGCGCTCAGCTACGGGCCCAGCCATGCCTGGGCTTGGCTCAACCTTCCGGTTCAGGTGGGATTGGGCGCCGGGGCTGTTCTGGCCCTGCTGATGCTGCCGTTGCCCCGGCGCGCCAGTGCGGCGCTGGTGCTTCTGGCCCTGGTGCTGCATCTGAGCCTGCTGAACAACGCCCCTGCCGGGGCCTACTTCGCCCAGACCCTGCAGACCTGGGAGCAGGGGCGTTTCATCCGATTTCACGGCCTGGCGCAGTGGCTCGGCTGGCTCTGGCCTTACGCGGCGCTGGTCTATGTGCTGATGCGGGTGTCGGGCCGCGAAGCGGAAACCTAGAATCGAGCCATGAGTGAAAACAAGTCCTATTACGAGCGCCACATTTTTTTCTGTCTGAATGAGCGTCCCAACGGCGAAGCCTGCTGCGCCACGCACAACGCCCAGGCAGCGTTCGACCGCTGCAAATCGCAGGTCAAGGCGGCCGGACTGGCCGGGCCGGGCGCAGTGCGGGTGAACAAGGCCGGCTGCCTGGACCGCTGCGCCGCGGGGCCGGTGGCGGTGGTTTACCCCGAGGCCGTCTGGTACACCTATGTAGATATGGACGACATTGACGAGATCGTCGAGTCGCACCTCAGGAACGGCCGGGTGGTGGATCGGCTCGTCACGCCGGCGCACCTGGGGCGCTGAAAAGGGCTTTTCGTTGAAATTTCAAGCTTTTCTGGCCTTTTCCCACCGTGGAACGGGCGTTTACCGCTATCAATTACGTAGTTCATTGTGAACATTCAGACCCAGCGCCTGAGCCTGAACGGCGCCGCCGGCATCATTGAGGTCCTGCGCGACGACCCGATGCTGTCTCCGGGCGCGCCATCGCGCGGCGTCGCCGTCATTGCCCACCCACACCCGCTGCATGGCGGCACGATGAACAACAAGGTGGTGCAGACACTGGCACGTGCTTTCGTGCACTGCGGCTGGAGCGCTGTGCGGTTCAATTTCCGCGGCGTGGGTGCCAGCCAGGGCGTGCACGATCACGGTCGCGGCGAGGCGACTGACTTGCTCGCGGTGATCGAGCAGCTGGCGCCCGCGGGCGTTCCGCTGGCCTTGGCCGGGTTCTCCTTCGGCGCCTTTGTCGCCACGCAGGCCGTGGCCACGCTGTGGCCCACGCGGCCTATTGAGAAAATCGTGCTGGTTGGCACGGCAGCGTCGCGTTTCGAAGTGGCGCCCTTGGCGCCCCAGGCCCATGATCGCACCCTGGTGGTGCATGGCGAACTCGACGACACGGTGCCGCTGACGGCTGTCATGGACTGGGCACGGCCCCAGATGCTGCCCGTCACCGTGATTCCGGGGGTCGAGCACTTCTTTCACGGACAATTGACCCTTTTGAAGCATCTGGTGGTTCGCCACCTCCACGCCTGATACCCGCCGACGGACGCGCCGCTGCGAACAGCGCCTGCGACCGGATCGAAACCTTGTCATTTGAACCTCCACCCCGATGAAAAAACTCCTGACTGTCCTGCGCCGCCTGATGGCCGCGCCCCTGTGCCTGGTTGCCATGACCGCCGCGGCACAGGCGCCCCAGCCGCCCGAAGTCGCGGCGCGTACTTACCTGCTCGTGGACGTGACGGCCAACCAGATCCTGGCCGCGAAGGATATCGATGTGCCGGTGGAGCCGGCTTCGTTGACCAAACTGATGACCGCCTATCTGGTTTTCGACGCGCTCAAGGCGAAGAAAATCGATCTCAAACAGACGCTGCCGGTGAGCGAGCGCGCCTGGAAGATGCCGGGCTCGCGCATGTTCATCGACCCCAAGATGATGGTTCCGGTCGAAGACCTCATCAAGGGCATGATCGTCCAGTCCGGCAACGATGCGACCGTGGCCCTTGCCGAAGGCGTGGGGGGCTCGGTCGAGCGTTTCGTGCAGCTCATGAACACCCAGGCCAAAGCGCTGGGCATGACCGCCACGACTTACAGGAATCCCGAAGGCCTGACGGAAGCCGGTCACACCACGACAGCGCGTGACCTGAGCCTGCTCGCCACGCGGCTGATGCGCGACTTTCCTGAGTATGTCGGCTATTACGCCATCAAGAAGTACCGTTACCCCGGCACGCCGGCCGCCAACGACAGCAACCGAAACACCCTGCTGTTTCGCGACCCGACGGTCGATGGCCTGAAGACCGGCCACACCGAGGCCGCCGGCTACTGCCTGGTGGCCACGGCCAAACGTGATTTTCCGAACGTGGGCACACGCCGGTTGCTGTCAGTGGTTTTGGGCGCGGCCAACGAGAACGCACGCGCCAACGAATCCCAGAAGCTGCTGAACTGGGGCTACACCGCGTTCGAGGCGGTCAAACTGTTCGATGCCGGCCAGGCGGTGGTCACGCCGCAAGTCTGGAAAGGCAAGTCGCCAACGCTCAAGCTTGGGAGCAGCACGGCGATCGTGGTCACCGTGCCCGCGGGCAGCGCCGCCCAGGTCAAGACCCAGGTGCAGCGTCCCGACCCGCTGGTTGCCCCCTTTGCGCAGGGCCAGGCGGTCGGCACGCTCAAGGTGTCCATCGGCACCGAGCCGTTGGCCGGAATCCCGCTGGTGGCACTTGAAGCCGTCGAACAGGCCGGCGTGTTGGGACGGGCCTGGGATGCAGTGCGGCTCTGGATCAAGTAATTCCACAAAGTTTGCACCCACTTACGTTGTGCTTAGATCTGGATATTGCGTAGAAACCCTCAACAGGCTATACTGGAAAGCTTTTCCGCTATTGGGGCGGGAGGGTTCGTCCGTACCATGCTGTCATTCGTGACGGTACGGCGTTGTTTTACTTATTCGAACGTTTAGGGACGTTTTTCAATGCCAACCATCAATCAACTGGTGCGTCAGGGGCGCGAGGTCGAAAAGACCAAGTCCAAAAGCCCTGCGATGCAAAACTCGCCGCAACGCCGCGGCGTCTGTACCCGCGTCTACACCACGACGCCTAAAAAGCCCAACTCCGCCCTGCGTAAAGTCGCCAAAGTGCGCCTGACCAACGGCTTCGAGGTCATCTCCTACATCGGCGGCGAAGGCCACAACCTGCAGGAACACAGCGTGGTGCTGGTTCGTGGTGGTCGTGTCAAGGATTTGCCCGGTGTGCGTTACCACATCGTACGTGGCTCGCTGGACCTGCAAGGCGTGAAAGACCGCAAGCAGTCGCGTTCCAAGTACGGTGCCAAGCGGCCCAAGGCCAAATAATCCGGCGTCGTGCCGGAACGAAGGTAAATGGTGCTGTTTCCCGCGTGGCGCGGTGATTCAGCGTAGTGACCCGATCTTGGGTCGAGTAAGTGAAAGCCCGAATGGCTTTCGCGGCATCTGATGAAGATGTCAACTGAAGCAAAGAGGTGAAAAAATGCCACGTCGTCGCGAAGTCCCTAAACGTGAAATCCTGCCGGATCCCAAGTTCGGCAATGTCGAGTTGTCCAAGTTCATGAACGTGATCATGGAAGGCGGCAAAAAAGCGGTTGCAGAGCGCATCATTTATGGCGCCCTGGACCTGATCGAGAAGAAGAACCCGGACAAGGATCCGCTGGAAGCCTTCACGACCGCCATCAACAACGTCAAGCCGATGGTGGAAGTGAAATCCCGCCGCGTCGGTGGCGCCAACTACCAGGTGCCGGTTGAGGTGCGTCCTGTTCGTCGTCTGGCCCTGTCCATGCGCTGGATCAAGGAAGCCGCCCGCAAGCGCGGCGAAAAGTCCATGGCCCAGCGCTTGGCGAACGAACTGCTGGAGGCCACTGAAGGCCGAGGCGGCGCAATGAAGAAGCGGGATGAAGTGCACCGCATGGCCGAGGCCAACAAGGCTTTCTCCCACTTCCGGTTCTAAAGGGCCGCTGCAGCGCGGACTTCTCTGGCACCGGGTTTCCTCGCCTAGCGTCTCGCATGGCCTGCTGAACCCTCCTGAGCTGAAGTCTGCACGCTACGTCAGTTTGTTCCCGCCGCCCGTGTTGTGGCATCGGAGCAAGGGCGTAGAGGTTTGAATTTATCGAGCAACCAAGGATTTATCATGGCTCGCCATACCCCCATTGAGCGCTACCGCAATATTGGCATTTCTGCCCACATTGATGCTGGCAAGACGACGACCACCGAGCGCGTGCTTTTCTATACCGGTGTGAACCACAAGATTGGTGAAGTACACGACGGTGCTGCCACCATGGACTGGATGGAGCAGGAGCAGGAACGTGGCATCACGATCACGTCCGCTGCAACCACCTGCTTCTGGAAAGGCATGGACAAGTCCCTGCCCGAGCACCGCATCAACATCATCGACACGCCGGGCCACGTCGACTTCACGATTGAAGTCGAGCGTTCGATGCGGGTTCTGGATGGCGCCTGCATGGTGTACTGCGCCGTGGGCGGCGTGCAGCCGCAATCCGAGACAGTCTGGCGCCAGGCCAACAAGTACAAGGTGCCTCGCCTGGCCTTTGTGAACAAGATGGACCGCACCGGCGCCAACTTTTTCAAGGTCGTCGATCAGATGAAGCTGCGCCTGAAGGCCAGCCCGGTTCCCATGGTGATCCCGATTGGTGCCGAAGAAAACTTCACCGGCGTTGTCGACCTGATCAAGATGAAGGCCATCATCTGGGACGAGGCTTCGCAAGGCATGCTGTTCGACTACCGTGAAATTCCGGCGGAATTGCTCGAATTGGCCAAGGAGTGGCGCGAGAAGATGGTCGAAGCCGCCGCTGAAGCCTCCGAAGAGTTCATGAACAAGTACCTCGAAGAAGGTGACTTGACGGAAGACGAAATCAAGCTGGGCATCCGCACGCGAACCATCGCCAGCGAAATCCAGCCGATGTACTGCGGCTCCGCGTTCAAGAACAAGGGTGTGCAGCGCATGCTGGATGCCGTGATCGAGTTCATGCCTTCGCCCGTGGACATTCCGCCGGTCGGCGGCATGGACGAAGACGAGAACCCGGTCACCCGCAAGGCCGACGACAGCGAGAAATTCTCGGCCCTGGCGTTCAAGTTGATGACCGACCCGTTTGTGGGCCAGTTGACCTTCGTGCGCGTCTATTCGGGCGTGCTGACCAAGGGCGACACGGTTTTCAACCCGATCCGGGGCAAGAAGGAGCGCATCGGCCGCATCGTGCAGATGCACGCGAACAACCGGGAAGAAGTGAGCGAGATTCGTGCCGGCGACATCGCGGCCTGCATCGGCCTGAAGGACGTGACGACGGGCGAGACCCTGTGTGATCCGAACGCCATCGTGATGCTCGAGCGCATGATTTTCCCCGAGCCTGTGATTACCCAGGCGGTCGAGCCCAAGACCAAGGTCGACCAGGAAAAAATGGGCATCGCCCTGCAACGTCTGGCCCAGGAAGATCCTTCGTTCCGCGTCAAGACGGACGAAGAATCCGGCCAGACCCTGATCGCCGGCATGGGCGAATTGCACCTCGAAATCATCGTGGACCGCATGAAGCGCGAGTTCGGCGTGGAGGCCAACGTCGGCAAGCCCCAGGTGGCTTACCGCGAGACCATCCGCAAGACCATCGAAGACGCCGAAGGCAAGTTCGTTCGCCAGTCGGGCGGCAAAGGCCAATACGGCCACGTCGTGTTGAAGATCGAACCGAATGAGCCGGGCAAGGGGATCGAGTTCGTCGACGCCATCAAGGGCGGCGTGGTCCCGCGCGAGTTCATTCCCGCGGTCGAAAAGGGCATTCACGAAGCGGTCACGCAGGGCGTGCTCGCCGGCTATCCGGTCGTTGACGTCAAGGTCACGCTGCATTTCGGCTCGTACCACGACGTGGACTCGAACGAACTGGCCTTCAAGATGGCTGCGATCTTCGGTTTCAAGGAAGGCTGCCGCAAGGCCGGCCCCGTGATTCTGGAGCCCATGATGGCGGTTGAAGTGGAGACGCCGGAAGACTACGCAGGCAACGTGATGGGCGATCTGTCCTCGCGTCGCGGCATGGTGCAAGGCATGGAAGACATGCTTGGCGGCGGCAAGGCCATCAAGGCTGAAGTGCCGCTGTCGGAGATGTTCGGCTACTCGACCACGCTGCGTTCGATGTCACAAGGTCGCGCGACCTACACCATGGAATTCAAGCACTATTCGGAAGCTCCGCGCAACGTGGCAGAGGCCATCGTCGCGGCTCGGGCCAAGTAAGTTCACCCTGTCTGCGACGGTGTGCCGCCCTGTTCCCGTGCGGGGCGAACCAGCAACACCGTGCAGACGTTAAACCTGTACACGGGAAATCGTTCTTTGGAGAATTGAAAATGGGAAAAGAGAAATTCACGCGAACCAAGCCCCACGTCAACGTGGGCACCATTGGCCACGTTGACCATGGCAAGACCACGCTGACCGCGGCCATCACGACAGTGCTGTCGGCCAAGTTCGGCGGTACCGCCAAGGCCTACGACCAGATCGACGCGGCGCCCGAAGAAAAGGCCCGCGGCATCACCATCAACACCGCGCACGTCGAGTACGAAACGGCCAACCGCCACTACGCCCACGTCGACTGCCCCGGCCACGCCGACTACATCAAGAACATGATCACCGGCGCCGCCCAGATGGACGGCGCCATCCTGGTGTGCTCGGCCGCTGACGGCCCCATGCCCCAGACCCGCGAGCACATCCTGCTGGCCCGTCAGGTCGGC
>JAABQG010000041.1 GCA_011391595.1 Hydrogenophaga sp. | reverse complement strand
GGACGCACATAGACCTGCAGCAGGTGCCCCTGTCCGGCGCGCGACACGATGCGCTGCTCGCGGCTGACCAGCACGCCGGCCACCAGTGCAAACAGGTAGCAGGGCTTGCGATGCGGGTCCACCCACTTTGCAAAATGCCGGCCGTCGTCCAGATCGCCCTGTTCGACGAGGTTGCCGTTGGAGAGCATCACCGGGTACTTCGCCTTGTCGGCCCTCAAGGTGACGGTGTAGCTGGCCATCACGTCCGGGCGGTCGAGGAAATAGGTGATGCGACGGAAACCCTCGGCCTCGCACTGGGTGAAGAAAGAGTCGTTGCTGACGTACAGGCCCATCAGCTGGGTGTTCTTGACCGGCGCGCAGGTGGTGAAGATCTCCAGTTCGAAAGGCTCGGGGCTTTCGGGCAGGTTCTCCAGCACCAGCAGGTTGCCGTCCATCTTGAACGAGGTGCCCGCGCCGTTGACCAGCACGCGGGCAAGGTTGAGTTCTTCGCCGTGCAGGCGCAGCGCCTGGGCTTGCACGCTGGCATTGCGGCGCAGCGTCATCTTGTTGAGGACGCGCGTCTTGGCGGGGTCCAGGTCGAACGTGAGCTCGACCGTATCGATCCAGTAGGCAGGCGGGCTGTAGTCCTCGCGACGAATCGCGACGGAGGGGCCCTGGGCATCATGAAGCAACATCAAGTGTCTCCAGAAAATTGGATTGGGAGAGTTCGTTGTAGTCCCGCACGGCCGCGATCACATGCGACCCCGCGAGTTCGCTGGCGCTGTGGCTGCTGCAGACCGCCACGGCACGCATGCCGCCGCGCCGTGCGGCCTCGATGCCAAAGGGGGCGTCCTCGAAGACGATGCAGCTGGCCGCAGGCACGCCAATGCGGCGCGCCGCTTCCAGAAAGATGGCCGGCTGCGGCTTGCCGGGCAGGCCTTCGTCGCCGCCGACCACGGCCAGCGGTGCGGGATCCATGTCGAGCAGCGACAGGGTGAACGCGATGTTGTGACGGTCGCCGGCGGTGCCGACGGCGATCTTCAGGCCGCGCCCCGCCGCCGCGCGGGCGAAGCTGCGAAAGCCTGCAACCTCGCGGAACGCCGCGCCGAAAAGTTCGCGATAGATGGTTTCTTTCTCGTGGGTGATCTGCGCGCTCTCCGCCTCGCTCACCTCGCGGCCCATCAGTTCGCAGGCGCATTCGAACGCCGTGCGCCCTGTGGTGCGGCGCATCAGGTCGGGGAGGTCGATCGCCATGCCCCGACGGCGCGCGAACTCGACCCACGCTTGGGCGTGCCAGGGCATGGAGTCGACCATCGTGCCGTCCATGTCAAAAATGAAGGCCCCCACGCTCATACACCCTGCTTCAGGGAGGCTTCGATGAAGGCGTCGAGATCGCCGTCCAGCACTTTCTGCGTGGCCGAGGTCTCGTAGTTGGTGCGCAGGTCCTTGATGCGGCTGTTGTCCAGGACGTAGGAGCGGATCTGGTGACCCCAGCCCACATCGGTCTTGGTGTCCTCCAGTTTCTGCTGGGCTTCCTGCTGCTTGCGCAACTCGAAGTCATACAGTCTGGAGCGCAGGCGCTTCCAGGCCACGTCCCGGTTGCTGTGCTGGCTGCGGCCGTCCTGGCACTGCACCACGATGCCGGTGGGGATGTGCGTCAGGCGCACCGCCGAGTCGGTCTTGTTGATGTGCTGGCCACCCGCGCCGCTGGCGCGGAATGTGTCCACGCGCACGTCGCTCGGATTGATGTCGATCTCGATGGTGTCATCGATCTCCGGGTAGACAAACACCGAGGCAAACGAGGTGTGGCGTCCGCCCGAGCTGTCAAACGGGCTCTTGCGCACCAGCCGGTGCACGCCCGTCTCTGTGCGCAGCAGGCCGAAGGCGTATTCGCCTTCCACCTTGAACGACGCGCCCTTGATCCCGGCAGTGTCTCCAGGCGTCTCGTCTTCAATCTCGGTCTTGAAGCCTTTGCGCTCGCAGTAGCGCAGGTACTGCCGCAACAGCATGCTGGCCCAGTCGCAGGCTTCGGTGCCGCCAGCACCGGCCTGGATGTCCACAAAGCAGTTCAGCGGGTCGGCCGGATTGTTGAACATGCGGCGGAATTCGAGGTGCTCGATGTCGGCAGCCAGCTTGGCAGCTTCGCCCTGGATGGTGAGCAGCCCGGCGTCGTCGCCTTCGGCCTTGCTCATGTCAAAGAGTTCGAGGTTGTCGGCCAGTTCGCGCGTGAGGTGCGTCAGGGTGACGACCACGCCGTCGAGCGCCTTTTTTTCCCGGCCCAGCTCCTGTGCGCGCTTGGGGTCGTTCCAGACGGTCGGGTCTTCGAGCCAGGCGTTGACGGTTCTCAGTCTTTCGGATTTGGCATCGAAGTCAAAGATACCCCCGTAAAGCTTCGGTCCTGGCGCTCAGGTCCGTGAGTTGGGCGCCGATCTGGTTGACTTGTTCTGCTTCCATGGTGTGAATTTCCTGCGGTTTTTAGGGGCCGACGTGCGGCAACCCGCCATTTTCTCACGCGAGGAAGTTTTCCATCAGAACGGCCAGTTGAGCGGGCTGGTCGTGTTGCAGCATGTGGCCCGCATCGGTGACCACCGCACGCCGGCAGTCTGGCACGGACTTGAGGCGCTCGTGGTACTCGGCCAGGGTGTATTTGCCTTTCCACCACTGGCTCAGGCTGTCATCGGAGGCCTCGACGGCCAATGTTGGCGCGGTGATGCAGCGGTAGATCTCGAGCACCTCGTCGACCCGGTAGAGCTGCGCGTTGATGATCTTGTGCGCCGGGTCACCCAGGATCTGCCATTTTGTCGAGCCGTCGGCCTGCGCGCGGGGCTGCGCCCAGTAATTGGCCAGCCAGTCCGCCTTGTCCTGACCCAGGCGCGGGTTGGTCTTCATCAGGCGCCGGGCCACGCCGGCGACGTCGTCGTACGCCTTGAGGTCGAGTTCGCCGCGTTGCAGGGCCTTGAGGTCATCCATCCACTTGGCCAAGCGACCCGGCGCCTGAGACGGCCGGGTGGCCGGCATGCCGAAGCCTTCGAGGTTGACCAGGCGGCGGATGCGCGCCGGGCGGGTGCCGGCATACAGCATCACCACGTTGCCCCCCATGCTGTGGCCGACCAGGTCCACCGGCTGCGCCGGTGCGTAATGGTCGAGCAGGGCGTCGAGGTCGGCCAGGTAGTCGGGAAACCAGTAGTTGTCGGTGCCGGGCAGGGCGGTCTGCCCGTAGCCGCGCCAGTCCGGGGCGATGATCAGGCGCCCCTGGGCAAAGGCGTCGGACAACGCATCCACCACGAACTGGTACGACGCCGCCACGTCCATCCAGCCGTGCACCATGACCAGTGGCGGCACGCCGGGCTGGGCCTCGCCCCACAGGCGGACGTGGTAGGTCAGATTGCGGATCGGGATGAATTCGCTGCGCGAGGCTCGTTTGATTGGGTACATTGGATGGATTATTCAGGAGACCCGCGATGGATGTCAGTCAAGGCAGGGACAAAGCGACCGGGGGCACGCCGGATCACTACGCGGCGATGCACGGTGGTTTCCGCTGGCCGGTGCCGGCGTCGTTCAACATCGCCGAGGTGTGTTGCCGGCGCTGGGCCGAGGCGGGCGAAGATGCCGAGGAAACTTCTATAAGGATAGCAATCATTGACCATTCGACGCTGGGGAATGGCACTTTTCATTCATATTTTGCGCTGAGTCAGGCCGCCAACCGGCTTTCGAATGTGCTGGCGGCCCTGGGCGTGCGCCGGGGCGACCGCGTGGCCATCGTCATGCCGCAGCGCTTCGAGACCGCCGTGGCCTACATGGCCGTGCTGCAGATGGGGGCGGTAGCGATGCCGCTGTCGATCCTGTTCGGCCCCGAGGCGCTGGAATACCGCTTGCAGGACAGCGAGGCCGTGCTGGCGATCTGCGACGAGACCTCGATCAGCGCGCTGCAGGGCGTGCGCGCTCGCTGCCCTGGGTTGCGCTGCGTGATGGGCGTCGGCGCGGCGGGCGCGCTGGGCGATCTGGACGGTGCGCAGGCCATGGCGGCGGCGTCAGCTGATTTCAGTCTGGTGGAGACGCTGGCCGACGACCCCGCCGTGCTGATCTACACCAGCGGCACCACCGGCAACCCCAAGGGCGCGCTGATTGCGCACCGCGTGATGATCGGCAACCTGACCGGCTTCGTCTGCAGCCAGAACTGGTTCGGCTTTGACCCGGCCTCGTTTCCAACCCTGGCCGACGTCATCGGCGCGGGGCCGTCGACCCCGCCAGGGCGGCCGGCCTCGCGCGCCGTGTTCTGGTCGCCCGCCGACTGGGCCTGGACCGGCGGCCTGATGGATGCCCTGCTGCCGACGCTGTACTTCGGTCGCCCCATCGTGGCGTACAACGGCCGCTTCAGCCCGGAACTGGCGCTTTCGCTGATGCAGCAGCAGGGCGTGACGCACAGCTTCCTGTTCCCCACCGCGCTCAAGGCCATGATGAAGGCGGTGCCCGAGCCGCGAAAGCAGTACACGTTGCAGATTGAGGCCCTGATGAGCGCCGGCGAGGCGGTCGGCGATGCGGTGTTCAACTGGTGCCGCGACCAGCTGGGCGTGACGGTCAACGAGATGTTCGGCCAGACCGAGATCAACTACATCGTCGGCAATTGCGCCATGAATGATCGGCGTGGTAATGGCGTTGGTTGGATTGCAAAGCCCGGCAGCATGGGCAAAGGCTACCCAGGCCATCTCGTGGCCGTGATCGATGACGACGGGAATGAATGCCCGGTTGATACGCCCGGCGATGTGGCGGTGAACCGCTTCGACGTTCACGGGGACCCCGACCCGGTGTTCTTCCTTGGCTACTGGAAGAACGACGCCGCCACGCAGGGCAAGTTCACCGGCGACTGGTGCCGCACCGGCGACCTGGCCACGCGTGACGCCGACGGCTACCTCTGGTACCAGGGCCGCGCGGACGACGTGTTCAAGGCGGCGGGCTACCGCATCGGCCCGGGCGAGATCGAGAACTGCCTGGTCAAGCACCCGGCCGTCGCGAATGCCGCGGTGGTGCCCAAGCCCGACCGGGAGCGGGGTTCGGTGGTCAAGGCCTATGTCGTACTGTCTCCTGAAACCATAGCGAAACGTGACCAATCGACGCTGGGAAGAGCCCGATTCGAGCAGGAACTGGTGGCCGAACTGCAGGCCCACGTGCGCGGGCAGCTGGCGCCCTACGAATACCCCAAGGACATCGAGTTCATCGACGCCCTGCCCATGACCACCACCGGCAAGGTCCAGCGCCGCGTGCTGCGCTTGCAGGAGGCCGAGAGGGCGCGCGAGGCGGCGGGCTGAAAAACCGGCGACACCCGTTGCCTTCCCCTAGCCCGTAAACTGCCGATCCGTTCCCAACCACCCGCAGAAATTCACTTTATGTCACCGATGAAAACCGTCCAGCTGGGTCACAGCGACCTGCATGTCACCCCCATCTGCCTGGGCACGATGACTTTCGGCGAACAGGTCGATGAAGCGACTTCGCACGCCATCCTGAGCCGTTCGCTGGCGCGTGGCGTCAACTTCGTCGACACCGCCGAGATGTACGCCGTGCCGGCCCGCGCCGAGACCTGCGGCGCCACCGAGACCATCATCGGCAACTGGTTTGCAAAGAACCCCGGCGCGCGGCAGAAGGTCGTGCTGGCGACCAAGGTGGCCGGACCGTCGCGCGGCATGCCCTGGATCCGCGCCGGCAGCGGCATGACGGCGGCCGACATCGTGGCCTCGTGCGACGCCAGCCTGCGCCGCCTGCAGACCGACGTGATCGACCTGTACCAGATCCACTGGCCCGAGCGCCATGTGCCGGCCTTTGGCATCGTCTATTTCGACCCGGCCAAGGACAAGCCCGAGACCTCGCTGCACGAGCAGCTCGAAGCCCTGGGCGGGTTGGTCAAGGCGGGCAAGGTGCGCCACATCGGCCTGTCGAACGAGACGCCGTATGGCGTGCACGAGTTCGTGCGCCTGGCTGAAGCGCATGGCCTGCCGCGCGTGGCGAGTATCCAGAACCCCTATTGCCTGATCAACCGCACGTTCGAGAACGGCCTGGACGAGTCCTGCCACCGGCTGGGCGTGTCGCTGCTGGCCTACTCGCCGCTGGGTTTTGGCCTCCTGACCGGCAAGTACGACGCGACCGGCATTGCCGCGCCCGAGGCGCCGCAGGGCCGCATGGCGAAGTTCGAATCGATGAAGAAGCAGCGCTGGGGCCGGCCCGAGGCGCTGGTGGCCGCGCGCCGCTACAACGCGCTGGCCCGCGAGCACGGACTGACGCCTTCGCAGCTGGCGCTGGCCTTTTGCTACACCAAGTGGCAGGTCGCCAGCACCATCATCGGCGTGACCTCGATGGCGCAGCTCGACGAAGACCTCGACGCCTGGGGCACGACGCTTTCGCCGGAGCTGCTCAAGGCGATCGACGCGATCCGCTGGGAACTTCGAGATCCCGCGCTCTGACCCTGGGGTGACCCGGCGATGGCCAGGAAGGAACACGTCAGCGAAACCCCCGCCACCGCCTGGCTCAAGGCGCACAAGGTGGCGTTCACCGAGCACCCGTACGAGTACCTTGAGCACGGTGGCGCCCAGCACAGCGCGGCGGTGCTCGGTTTTGATCCGTTCACCGTCGTCAAGACGCTGGTGATGCAGGACCAGGACGCCAAGCCCCTGCTGGTGCTGATGCACGGCAACCGCAAGGTGTCCACCAGGAACCTCGCGCGCCAGATCGGCGCCAAGTCGGTGGAACCGTGCAAGCCCGAGGTCGCCCACCGGCACAGCGGCTATCTGGTGGGCGGCACCTCGCCCTTCGGCACGCGACGTGCCATGCCGGTGTATATCGAGGCGTCCATCCTGTCGCTACCGGGGATCGTCATCAACGGCGGGCGGCGCGGCTATCTGGTGGGGATCGATCCGCAGGTCTGTGTGGCGTTGCTGGGTGCGAGGCCGGTGCAGTGCGCGCTGGCGGAGTAAGGGCGTCAAGGGGCTGGGCCGGCCGTGCGCCGCACTGGCAAAATGGCGGGTATCCCAAGGAGTTTGCGTTGGAATCCTATTACCCCGCCCTGGCGGCATTGGCTGCCTACCTGATCGGCTCGCTGAGCTTTGCCGTCATCGTCAGCCGCGTCATGGGTTTGAAAGACCCGCGCAGTTTTGGCAGCAAGAACCCCGGCGCCACCAACGTCTTGCGTTCGGGCAGCAAGCCGGCGGCGGTGATCACGCTCCTTCTCGACGGCGCAAAGGGCTGGCTGCCGGTGGTTCTCGTCAAGTGGTACGGTGCGAAGTACGGGCTGGGGGACGCCACGGTCGCGCTGGTGGGCGTGGCGGCCTTCATGGGCCATCTGTATCCCGTGTTTTTCAAGTTCGCGGGCGGCAAGGGCGTCGCCACGGCGCTGGGCGTGCTGCTGGGCATCAATGCCTGGCTGGGCCTGGCCACGGCGCTGACCTGGTTGATCATCGCGTTCTTTTTCCGCTATTCGTCACTGGCCTCGCTGGTCGCCGTCGCATTCGCGCCCGCATACTACGTGTTTGGCGACCGCATCGCCTGGTACGCCGACAAATCGATCACGCTGGCATTGCTTGTCATCGGCCTGTTCCTGGCCTGGCGACACCGCGAGAACATCAACCGCCTGGTCGCGGGCACTGAATCGAAGCTCGGCGCGAAGAAGTAGGTGAAAACCATCAGTAACGGCGTTCCAGTGTCATCTGGTCGTTCTCGCGCCTGATCTGGAAGCGGTTCAGGTAGCTGTTGCCCAGCAGCACAAACGGCATGGCCTGGGGCGTGACCACCGCGTCCACATCAAAGACTTCGACGTCGCCCAGACGGACCGAGCGCAAACTCAGCCGCCAGCCCTGCGCGGTTCCATTCGCGGTACTGATGTTCACGGAGCGGCCGCTGCGGTAGTTCAGTCCCATGCGCTCGGCGTCGCTGGCGCCGATCGACACGGTCGAAGCGCCCGTGTCGACCATGAATTGCGCGGCCTGGCCATTGATGCTGCCCTGGCCGAAGAAGTGGCCCCCATGGTCGGCCGGCAGCACGATCCGCCCGCTGCTGGCGCTGCCGCGCTCGCCCACGCTGGCTGGCGAATCACCCAGGCGCAGCGTAAGCCGCTTGCCGCCGACTTCAACCACCGCTGAATCGCTGCTTGTCGACACCACCTTGACCCCCTGAAACGTGTCGCCCACCGCAACGCCTTTGGGCGCGCCGCCATCGACCATCAGCAGCGCCCGGGTGCCCAGCATGCCTTGCAGCGCGACGGATTGGGCCCACGCCGAGCTTGCCAGCACGCAGGCCAGTGACAGAGCTATCGCGTAGCGGCCCGCGTGGGAGCCAGCGGCCGCGGCGCCGGGCCGCCCCAAGCAAGGCCAGCCCCCGAGGGGCTGAGTGCCGCGGCTCCCGGTGTACCTGCGCACATCGGGACGGCACGAAGAGCCTGCGCTTGTAGCGCTGGCACGTCCAGCGCAGCACACGCAGTGGCAAGCGTGGGGGTCCACCTCAATCCCGGAAGTTGTCGAAGCTGATCGGGATGTCGGTGATGTCCTTGCGCAGCAGCGCCATCGCGGCTTGCAGGTCGTCGCGCTTGCCGCCGGTGATGCGCACAGACTCGCCCTGGATCGACGCCTGCACCTTCATCTTGCTGTCCTTGATGATCCGGGTGATCTTCTTGGCGTCCTCGGTGGCGATGCCGTTCTTCACCTTGATGACCTGCTTGACCTTGTCGCCGCCGATCTTCTGCACGTCGCCCATGTCCAGGAAGCGCACGTCCACGTTGCGCTTGGTGAGCTTGTTGCGCAGGATGTCCTCGATCTGCGTCAACTGGAAATCGGCATTGCCGATCAGGGTGATTTCCTTGTCCTTGAGCTCAATGGCGGCCGGTGTGCCCTTGAAGTCAAAGCGGGTGGCGATTTCCTTGGCGGTGTTGTCGACCGCATTTCTCACTTCCGGCAGGTTGGGTTCGCAAACAGTATCGAAAGAGGGCATGGTGGGCTCGGCTTGCAGAGGTTGGGATGCGACAATTCTCCCATGTTCCCCGAGCGAAATGTACCCCTGCAGGCCTGCAACACCTTCGGTATCGTTGCGAAGGCGTTCTCGCTGGTGCGGGTGCGCGGCGAATCCGATGTCCAGGCCGTGCTGGCGGACCCCGGTCTCGGACCTGCGCCCAAATTCGTGCTCGGCGGCGGCAGCAACGTGGTGCTGACCGGCGATGTCAAGCCGGTGGTCCTCAAGGTTGAAATCCGGGGCCGTCGGTTTGTCGGGGAAACCGCCAAAGCGTGGGTCGTTGAAGCCGGGGCCGGTGAAAACTGGCACGACTTCGTGACCTGGACGCTGGACCAGGGCTGGCCCGGCCTGGAGAACCTGGCGCTGATTCCCGGCACGGTGGGCGCCTCGCCGGTGCAGAACATCGGCGCCTATGGCGTGGAACTGCAGGACCGGTTCGATTCACTGGACGCGATCGACCTGGTCACGGGCCGGGTGTTCACACTGAATGCGGCGCAATGCGCCTTTGGCTACCGTGATTCGGTGTTCAAGCACGCCAGTGACTATGGCCTGGCGGGCAGGGCGCTGATCCTGCGGGTGCGTTTTGCCTTGCCCAAACCCTGGAAACCGGTGCTGGGTTACCTCGATCTGGAGCGCAAGAGGGCCGAGACGGGCGTTGCCGCGCCGGATGCGCGCCAGATCTTCGACTGGATCTGCGCCATCCGCCGCGCCAAGCTGCCCGACCCGGCGGTCATCGGCAACGCCGGCAGCTTTTTCAAGAACCCCACGGTGACGCCCGAGCAATGCGCAGACATCATCGCTCGCGACCCGAAGGTGGTGCATTACCCGATGCCTGACGGCAGCATCAAGCTGGCTGCGGGGTGGCTGATCGACGCCTGCGGCTGGAAGGGAAAATCAGTTGGTCAGGCCAGCGTGTATGAAAAGCAGGCGCTGGTGCTGGTCAACCGGGGCGGCGCCACCGGCGGGCAGGTGATGACCTTGGCCCGGGCGATTCAGACCAGCGTCTACGAACGCTTCGGCATCCGGCTGGAGCCGGAGCCGGTGGTGGTTTAGGCGCGGGCTATCAGGATGAGCCGACAAACCCTGCGGCAGCGCTACTTTGCGGCGTATTCCTGCGACGTTTCCCACGCCACTTGCTGCAGGTGCGCGGCCACATCGGCGGGAAGTCCGGCGGTGTAGGCGTTGCCAACGGGCGATTTGCCAAAGAGCGAGGCGTAAACGGTGCATGCGGCCAGGTAAGTGCCGGCGAGGCTCGGGTGCCGCTTGTCGGCGACGTAGAGGTCGAGGTTGGGCTTGAGTGCGACCGACTTCGCGAAGGCGAGTCCCGCGGGAACCACCTGGGCACCGTTGGCCTTGCCGGCGATGGTGTACTGCTCGGCGAGCTGTGCGGTCATTTCGGGCTTGTCCTTGTAGGCCCAGGACATGAACAGGACCGGGCGCGCGCCATTGGCCCGGATGGTCTCCGCGTGCTTCTTCGCGTACGTGTGGAAGACGGACTTCAATTGCGGGTGGATCGGGCACTGGCTGCAGTCCATGACCATGACCGCGTCGAACTGCGGACCGGGTGGATTGAACCGGATCTCGTTGTCGCCGACGAAGGAGTACTTGCCGATGCGGTCAGGACCGAGGTAGCTCGCGACGTCGTGCCAGTCGATGCCGGAACCGCTGATCGTCACTGACACGCCGCGGTGCGTGATCGACTTGTCGCCGCGCGTGAGCTGCGCCACGTGCCCGTGCATGCTGTTGTTGTAGTAGAAAAAACTGTTGCCGACCCACAGCAGCGCTTTCGGAGGACCGCTCGGGGTCGCCACCGCGGCGGGCGAATTCGGGGTTTGGGTCGCACATCCGGCGATCGACAGGACGATCAGGATGGGCCCGAGGAGGCGGTACAGGAGGGTTTTCATGTTGTTGGTCTGTTTCAAGTCGGATGATGGGTAGGAAATCTAACCCAATAAGCCGGAATTTGACAGCCCTCGGGTACGCCAGAACCGGTCGAATCACGTCCGCCGAGGCCAAAAAAAGCCGCCTGTCAGGCGGCTTCTGGCGCGCGTGAGCCGTTTACTCGCCCTTGCGGTCGCTCTTGCCACCGTCCAGGCGCAGCATGTCGGCGCCGGAGCCCAGCGAGAGCAGCCCGGTCTTGGCGTAGATGCCGAGCTTCTGGCGGGTGTCCACGATGTCCAGGTTGCGCATGGTGAGCTGGCCGATGCGGTCCAGCGGCGTGAACGGCGCATCCTCCACCTTCTCCATGCTCAGGCGCTCGGGCTGGTAGGTCAGGTTGGGCGACTCGGTGTTCAGGATCGAGTAGTCGTTGCCACGGCGCAGCTCGAAGGTGACTTCGCCGGTGATGGCGCGCGCCACCCAGCGCTGGGCGGTTTCGCGCAGCATGATGGCCTGGGAGTCGAACCAGCGGCCCTGGTAGAGCAGGCGGCCGAGCTTGCGGCCGTTGTCGCGGTACTGCTCGATGGTGTCCTCGTTGTGGATGCCGGTCACCAGGCGCTCGTAAGCGGCGAACAGCAACGCCAGGCCGGGCGCTTCGTAGATGCCGCGGCTCTTGGCCTCGATGATGCGGTTCTCGATCTGGTCGCTCATGCCCAGGCCGTGCCGCCCCCCGATGCGGTTGGCTTCCAGGATCAGCTCGACGGCGCTGTCGAAAGTCTTGCCGTTCAGCGCCACCGGCTGGCCTTCCTCGAAGCGCACGCTGACTTCCTCGCGCTTGACCTCCACTTCGTCCTTCCAGAAGGCCACGCCCATGATGGGGTTCACGATGCGGATGCCGCTGCTGAGCAGCTCCAGGTCTTTCGCTTCGTGCGTGGCGCCCAGCATGTTCGAGTCGGTGGAGTAGGCCTTTTCCGCCGACATCTTGTAGCCGAAGCCGTTGGCCGTCATGAAGGCCGACATCTCGGCGCGGCCGCCGAGTTCGTCGATGAAGGCCTGGTCCAGCCAGGGCTTGTAGATCTTCAGCGACGGGTTGGCCAGCAGGCCGTAGCGGTAGAAACGCTCGATGTCGTTGCCCTTGAAGGTGCTGCCGTCGCCCCAGATGTTGACGTCGTCTTCCTTCATCGCCGCCACCAGCATGGTGCCGGTCACGGCACGGCCGATCGGGGTGGTGTTGAAGTAGGTGACGCCGGCGGTCGAGATGTGGAAGGCGCCGCACTGCATCGCGGCGATGCCCTCGGCGGCCAGCTGCGTGCGGCAGTCGATCAGCCGCGCCAGTTCGGCGCCGTATTCCATTGCCTTGCGCGGAATTTCGTCGTAGTCGGCCTCGTCAGGCTGGCCCAGGTGGGCGGTGTAGGCGTAGGGGATCGCGCCTTTCTGGCGCATCCACAGCAGCGCAGCACTGGTGTCGAGCCCGCCGGAGAAGGCAATGCCGACTTTTTGTTGCGCGGGGAGGTTCTGGAGAATCGTGGCCATGGTGGGGTGTGCCTGGCTCAGCCGAAGTGGCAGATGTAGTGGTAGGCGCTGGCCACGCGGATCTCGAACTTCGAGTTACCGGGAACGCTGAATTTCTCGCCGGACGATGAGGTCACCCAGACTTCGCTGCCCGCCAGCTTGTATTCGCAGGCGCCAGCCACGCATTCCATGATCTCGGGCGCGCCGGTGTTGAAGGTCAGCGTCGCCGGCAGGATCACGCCCACTGATTTTTTCGTGCCATCGGGATAGGTGATGCCGTGGCTGACGCATTTGCCGTCGAAGTACACATTCGCTTGCGTGGTGACGGAAACGCCGTCGATTTTTTCGGTGGTCATGATGGGAAGAATTTGTGCGAGGCACTCGCACCGGTTGTTCTGGGTTAACCGGTGATTTTAGGATACCGCGCCTGTCAGGGCCTGTGCAAAGCGCTGCGCGTCAAAACCGACGGTGATCGCCTGACCGGTCGGGCCGTGCCATTCGACCACCGGCCGCTTGATGACGCTGGGCTGCGCCAGCATCAAAGCCCTGGCACTTGCGGTGTCCAGCACGGCCGATTGCGCGCCTGGGTCGAGCTTGCGCCAGGTGGTGCCTTTGCGGCTCAGCAGGGTTTCCCAGCCCGCGTTGGCCAGCCAGACGTCCAGTCGCGCCTCGGGAACGCCTTGTTTCTTGAAGTCGTGAAACTGGACGGTGACGCCGGCCTCGGCCAGCCAGGCCCGGGCCTTCCTGACGGTGTCGCAATTGGGAATGCCGTAGAGGGTGATCAAAGGACTGCTCATGCGATGAATCATGCGTGAATTTGACCTGCGCGACAATTCCGGAACTTATGAGAACACTTCAGGACTGGCTGGCCCACTGCGAGCAACTTCATCCCAAGACCATCGAACTGGGGCTGGACCGCGTCCGGGCGGTCGCCGACCGGATGAAGCTGCGTTTTGCCTGCCCGGTGATCACGGTCGCCGGCACCAATGGCAAGGGGTCGACCTGCGCCATGCTCGAAGCCATCCTGGAGCAGGCCGGCTACCGCACCGGGGTCTACACCTCGCCGCACCTGGTGCATTTCGAGGAGCGCTGCCGGATTCATGGCGAGATTGTCAAGAGTTCTGAATTGATAGCGCACTTTGACCGGGTGGAGATGGCAAGAGGCGAAATATCCCTGACATACTTCGAATTCACCACGCTCGCCATTCTGAGTCTCATGGCGGCGGCGAATCTGGACATCGCGATTCTGGAGGTCGGCCTGGGCGGGCGTCTGGACGCCGTCAACATCATCGACACCGACTGCGCCATCATCACCAGCATCGACCTG
This sequence comes from Hydrogenophaga sp., assembly GCA_011391595.1. Classification (GTDB taxonomy): domain Bacteria; phylum Pseudomonadota; class Gammaproteobacteria; order Burkholderiales; family Burkholderiaceae_C; genus JAABQG01. Next base: position 15,585 of record JAABQG010000041.1, on the reverse strand, counting down.
GATCACACCGAACTGCTGGGCGACAACCGCGAAAGCATCGGTTACGAGAAGGCCGGCATCATGCGAACGGGCAAGCCTGTCATCGTGAGCGATCCCATGCCGCCGCAGAGCGTGATCGACCGCGCCACCGAGATCGACGCGCAGCTGTGGCGTTTCGGGCATGACTTCAATTTTTCCGGCGACCGGCAGCAATGGGCCTGGGCCGGCCGTGGCCGCCGCTACAGTGGGCTGGCCTATCCGTCGCTGCGCGGGGCCAACCAGCTGGTCAATGCGTCGGGCGTTCTGGCGGCGCTGGAGGCCCTGCGCCAGCGCATTCCTGTCACGGCGCAGGCCGTGCGCAACGGGCTGGCGATGGTGGAACTGCCTGGGCGCTTCCAGATTGTTCCGGGGCAACCGGCCCTGGTGCTGGATGTGTCCCACAACCCGCATTCGGTGGCGGCGCTGGCGGCCAATCTGGACGCGATGGGCTATTTCCCGACGACGCACGCCGTGTTCGGCGCGATGGCGGACAAGGATCTCGGGCCAATGCTGGCGCGTGTGGCGCCGCTGGTGGACCGCTGGTACTTCACCGACCTGCCCACGCCCCGCGCCGCATCGGCCCAGGCGCTGCTTTCCGGCTGGCAGGCCCTGGCGGGTCGTCGCGATGTTCCCGCCAGCGTCCATCCATCGCCCAAGGAAGCGCTGCGGGCGGCCATCGAGCTGGCGGACCCCGCTGATAGAATCGTCGTCTTTGGATCGTTCTATACCGTGGGCGGCGTTTTGCAGGACGGCATCCCGCGCCTCGACGCCAGACACCTGAACGCCTGAGTTCCTACTTCATGGCTTTTTTCAAGTTCCGATTCCCTGGCGCCAAGACGGGTGCCGAAGCGAAGGCTCAGCCACCCCTGGAGAGCGTCGAAGGCATGCGTCGGCGCGCCCGCCACCGTTTGATCGGTGCGGCCGTGCTGGTTCTGGTTGCGGTGGTCGGGTTCCCGCTGGTGTTCGACACGCAGCCCCGTCCGGTGGCCGTGGACGTGCCGATCCTGATTCCCGACAAAACCAAGGTCAAACCGCTGGCCCTGCCGTCCACCGGTGCTGAAACCAAGGCCGGGGCGCCGGCGCCGGTCGTGGCGGCCTCCGAGGCAGCGCGCAAGGAGGCGCCACCCCCGGCGCCCGCCGCGCCGAAGCCACCCCAGGTGGCAGCGCAGGCCAGCCTGGATGCCAAGGAAGAAATCGTGACCGGGAATGCGGATTCAAAACCTCCAAAGGCGCCCGTCAAACCGGCTTCTTCGGCCGTGACTGGCGAAGTGAAGCGCGAACCTGCGCCCGCACCCAAGGCAGAAACCAAGGCAGAAACCAAGGCAGAGCCGAAAGCGGAAGCCAAGGCGCCCGCGGCCAAGCCCGCTGACGATGGGAATCGCGCGCGCGCCTTGCTGGACGGCAAGGATGCTGCCAAGCCCGCAGCGGCCGATGCCGGCCGCTTCATTGTGCAAGTCGGGGCCTTTGCTGACGCCGACAAAGCGCGCGAGGCCAGGCTCAAGGTCGAGCGGGCGGGTGTCACGACGTACACCCAGGTGGTCGAAACCCCCGAGGGCAAGCGCACCCGGGTCAGGGTCGGGCCATTTTCAAGCAAGGCCGAGGCCGAGAAAGCTGCGGCGAAGATCCGGGGGCTGGACCTTCCCGCTGCCATCTTGACGCTGTGAGCCGGGTGAGCGCGTGACGACCGTGGACTGGATCCTGCTGGCGGTGCTGGTGGCGTCGCTCTTGCTCGGCGCATGGCGCGGCCTGGTGTTCGAACTGATGTCGGTGATCGGGTGGATCGCGGCGTTTGTGCTGGCCCAGTGGTGGGCGCCCGAGTTGGCGCCACGCTTGCCACTGAGCGGTGCGACCGAGCCGGTTCTTTATGCGGTGGCCTTTGTGCTGATATTTGTGGCCGGCGCGTTTGTCGGTGGTTTGCTGGCCTGGTTGACCCGAAAGCTGGTTGAACGCATCGGTCTGCGGCCCGTGGACCGCACACTGGGGGCCGCATTTGGCCTGGTGCGTGGACTGGTGTTGCTCCTGGCGGCGGCGGTGGTGATGGACATGACGCCGATGAAGTCGAGCGACGCGTGGCAGGCTTCGTTGGGCGCCGGCGTGCTGGGCGCAGCGCTCAAAGGGCTCAAGCCGGTGTTGCCGGAAGCGTTCGGAAAGTATTTGCCGGCCTGATTTTGTGGCGCAGGCCGACGCACCGCCGGTGCGAACCCTGTGCCTGACTGGATGGAACTATGTGTGGAATCGTCGGCGTTGTCAGCAACGCACCCGTGAACCAGCTGATCTACGACGCCCTGCTACTGCTGCAGCACCGCGGGCAGGATGCGGCCGGCATCGTGACGCAACTGGACCGCAAGTTTTTCATGCACAAGGCCAAGGGCATGGTCCGTGACGTGTTTCGCACCCGCAACATGCGTTCGCTACCCGGCAACTGCGGCCTGGGCCAGGTGCGCTATCCGACGGCGGGAAATGCCTTCAGCGAGGAAGAGGCGCAGCCCTTCTACGTCAACGCGCCCTTCGGCATCGTGCTGGTGCACAACGGCAACCTGACCAACGCCCACGCGCTCAAGGCCGAGCTGTTCACCACCGATCACCGCCATATCAACACCGAGAGCGATTCGGAAGTCTTGCTCAACGTGCTGGCCCACGAACTCGAGCGCGCCACCAAGGGTCTGCCGCTCACGCCGCGCGACGTCTTTGCGGCGGTCAGCGCGGTGCACCGGCGGATTCGCGGCTCCTATGCGGTGATCGCGCTGATCGCGGGCCACGGCCTGCTCGCTTTTCGTGATCCCTACGGCATTCGTCCCCTGTGCATCGGTCGCGGCAAGGACGGCGCCATCCTGTTCGCCAGCGAATCCGTTGCGCTGGAGGGCACGGCGCACATTTTCGAGCGGGACCTCGCGCCGGGCGAGGCCGTTTTTGTGACGCTCGACGGGCAGACCCATGCACAGCAGTGTGCCGAGGCGCCGGCGCTCTACCCGTGTATTTTCGAGTTTGTCTACCTGGCGCGCCCTGATTCGGTGCTGGACGGCATCTCGGTCTACCAGGCGCGACTGAACCTCGGCGAAACGCTGGCCAAGCGCGTGATCTCCACGGTGCCGCCCAACGAGATCGACGTGGTGATCCCCATCCCCGAATCCAGCCGCCCCAGCGCCACCCAGCTGGCACACCTGCTGGGCATCCCCTACCGCGAGGGCTTCGTCAAGAACCGCTACGTGGGCCGCACCTTCATCATGCCGGGGCAGGAAGTCCGCAAGAAATCGGTGCGCCAGAAGCTCAACGTGATCGCCAGCGAATTCAGGGGGCGCAACGTGTTGCTGGTGGACGATTCCATCGTGCGCGGCACGACGTCGAAAGAAATCGTCCAGATGGCGCGCGATGCCGGTGCCCGCAAGGTGTACCTTGCCAGCGCCGCCCCGCCGGTGCGCTACCCGAACGTGTACGGCATCGACATGCCGACCAGCGATGAACTGGTGGCCCACGGCCGCACGGTTGAGGAGATCCGCCAGAGCATCGGGTGCGACGCCCTGATCTACCAGGATGTCGAAGGGATGAAGAAAGCCATCGGATCGCTGAATCACAAGCTCACCGGCTTTGATGCCTCCTGCTTTGACGGCATCTACGTGACCGGCGACATCACCGCCGACGACATCGCGCGGCTCAATTCCAGCCGACCCGGCGCGCAGGAGGGCGATGAAGATTCGTCGCGTCTGGCACTGCCCAATCACGTGGACTGATCATGAGCGCAAGAAGACTACCTGATGACCTGCATCTGGACACGCTGGCCGTGCGCGCCGCGGTGGACCGCAGCCAATACGGCGAGAACTCCGAGGCGCTGTACCTCACGAGCGGCTACGTTCAGCCGTCGGCCGAAGCCGCCGCGCGGCGCTTTGCCGGCGACGAGGAGGGCTTCACCTACGGCCGTTATGGCAACCCCACCGTCGCCAGTTTCGAGCAGCGCCTGGCGGCCCTCGAAGGCACCGAGGCGGCGATTTCCACCGCCTCGGGCATGGCGGCCATCCTGATGATGTGCCTGGCCCTGCTCAAGGCGGGCGACCACATCATCTGTTCGCAGTCCATGTTCGGCTCCACCATCAAGCTGATCGGCTCGGACCTGGCGAAATTCGGTGTCGAGTCCAGTTTTGTGTCGCAGACCGATGTTTCCGCCTGGAAGATGGCGGTCAAGGACAACACACGGCTGCTGTTCGCCGAGACACCCACCAACCCCCTGACCGAGGTCTGCGACATTGCCGCACTGGCGGCCATTGCGCATGGAGCCGGCGCGCTGCTGGCCGTGGACAACTGCTTTGCCACGCCCGCGCTGCAGCGGCCTGTCGCGCTGGGGGCAGACATCGTGATGCACTCGGGCACGAAGTACCTCGACGGGCAGGGCCGCGTCATGGCGGGCGCCCTGTGCGCCAGCCAGGAACTGGTCACGGAAAAATTCCTGCCGGTGCTCAAGAGTGCCGGCATGACGCTGGCACCCTTCAACGCCTGGGTGGTGCTCAAGGGACTGGAGACGCTGGACATCCGCATGCGCGCGCAGTCGGCGCACGCCCTGGATCTGGCACGGTGGCTGCAGGACCAGCCCAACGTCCAGCGTGTGTTCTACCCCGGCCTGTCCTCCCACCCCCAGCACACGCTGGCCATGGCGCAGCAAGGCGGTGTGGGCGGCGCCGTGCTGTCCTTTGAAGTCAGGGCCAGCGCTGCGGACCAGGCCCGCGCGCGGGCCTTTCATGTGCTTGACTCGATGCGCCTGCTGTCGCTGTCGACCAACCTGGGTGACACCAAGACCCTCGCCGCGCATCCTGCCAGCACCTCGCACGGGCGCCTGACGGAAGCCCAGCGCCAGGCCGCCGGCATCCAGCAAAACCTGATCCGCGTGGCCGTGGGCCTCGAACACCTCGATGATGTGAAAGCCGACCTCGCGCGCGGCCTGGAAACTCTGACATGACCGCAAGAATCCGCACCCGCTTCGCACCTTCGCCGACCGGTTTCATCCATCTGGGCAACATCCGTTCTGCGCTGTACCCATGGGCTTTTGCCCGCGCCAACGGCGGCGATTTCATCCTGCGCATCGAAGACACCGACCTGGAGCGTTCCAGCCAGGCGGCCGTCGACGTGATCCTCGAAAGCATGGCCTGGCTGGCCCTGGACCCCGACGAAGGTCCGTACTACCAGATGCAGCGCATGGACCGCTACAAGGCGGTGCTGGCCGAACTGCAGGCGGCCGGCCATGTTTACCCCTGCTACATGAGCATGGGCGAGCTCGATGCGTTGCGTGAGCGCCAGATGGCGGCGAAAGAGAAGCCGCGCTACGACGGCACCTGGCGCCCTGCGCCCGGCAAGGCGCTGCCTCCGGTGCCAGAAGGCGTCAAGCCGGTGCTGCGTTTCAAGAATCCCCAGGGCGGCGTGGTCGCCTGGGACGACAAGGTCAAGGGCCGAATCGAGATCCGCAACGACGAACTCGACGACCTGGTCATTGCCCGGCCCGACGGCACGCCCACCTACAACTTCTGCGTGGTGGTCGACGACATCGACATGGCGATCACCCACGTCATCCGCGGCGACGACCACGTCAACAACACGCCGCGCCAGATCAATATCTTCGAAGCGCTGGGCAAGGCGCCACCGGTGTACGCCCATCTGCCCACCGTGCTCAACGAGCAGGGCGAGAAGATGAGCAAGCGCAACGGCGCCAGGCCCGTGACGCAGTTCCGCGACGAAGGCTACCTGCCGGACGCCGTGGTGAACTACCTGGCCCGCCTGGGCTGGAGCCATGGCGACGATGAAATCTTCACGCGGGCGCAGTTCCTGCAGTGGTTCAGCCTGGACCACCTGGGCAAGAGCGCGGCGCAGTTCGACGAGGCCAAGCTGCGCTGGGTCAACGCCCAGCACATGAAAGCCATGGACGATGACGCCCTGGCCGCGCTGGTCGCCGCGCAACTTGAAAAACGCGGCATCCCGCCCGACGATCGCCTGCCCCGCATCTGCGGCCTGTTCAAGGACCGCTGCGACACCACCGTGGTGCTGGCGAACTGGGCGGCCGCTTTTTACACCGACATCACGCCCCATGCGGCCGAAAAGGCCCAGCACGTGACCGACGCCATCCGGCCGGCGTTGGCCCTGCTGGTCGAGAAACTGACAGCCTGTGCCTGGGACAAGGCGTCGATCTCGGCTGCCATCAAGGACGTTCTGGCGGCAACGGGCGTCAAGATGCCGCAACTCGCCATGCCGGTGCGCGTGCTGGTCATGGGCACCGTCCAGACGCCATCGCTGGACGCGGTGCTGGAGCTGTCAATCCGGGAAAAAGTTTTGAGCCGTTTGCGGGCGGCCTGATTTTCGCCCTATAATTCAAGGCTTGATGCGAACGGTCGCAGATTTTCAGCGATGAAGGTTTGGGAACGTGAGTGCGGGGGTATAGCTCAGCTGGGAGAGCGCTTGCATGGCATGCAAGAGGTCATCGGTTCGATCCCGTTTACCTCCACCACCAACGTATCAGATGGAGCAATCCACCGGTTTTGACCCTATCGTCTAGAGGCCTAGGACATTACCCTTTCACGGTAAGTACCGGGGTTCGAATCCCCGTAGGGTCGCCAGTTTTATCCCCGGATAGAAATGGTTCAAGTGATGGCACTTGGCTCGAAAGAGCAAACGTCATACCAACGAGGAGTGGTAGTTCAGTTGGTTAGAATACCGGCCTGTCACGCCGGGGGTCGCGGGTTCGAGTCCCGTCCACTCCGCCAGATAAAAGCCCCGCGCAGCCTTGCGTGGGGCTTTTTCTTTGGGTGTCCTCAGGCGCCGTGCAACCGGCGGACGGTGGGCATTGCATTCTGGCGCGCTGTTGCTGCGCCCGGCCGCCCGCCCCTTCGGCGATGCGCATTGTCCGCGGCGGATCCGAATTCAGGGGACCAGAACCGCCGCGCCATCGATGGCGCCGGCGCGCAGGGCCGCAATGGCCTCATTGGCGCGTTCCAGAGCGAACGGTTCCACGTGCGTCGTGACGGGGTGTTGGGCAATCAGCGAGAAGAAGCGGTCGCCATCGTCCCGAGTCAGGTTGGCCACCGAGCGGATGCACCGTTCGCCCCAGAGCAGTCCGTACGGGAACGACGGGATGTCGCTCATGTGGATGCCGGCGCAGACGACGACGCCGCCCTTGCGGGTGGCGCCCAACGCGGCCGGCACCAGAGCGCCCACGGGTGCAAAGATCAGGGCGGCGTCCAGTCCCGTTGGTGCTCGCGCATCGGACGGCCCTGCCCAGCAGGCGCCCAGCTTCAACGCGAACTCGGCGCTTTGCTGATCGCCGGGTTGGACGAATGCATACACCTCCTGGCCTTGCGCCACCGCGACCTGGCAGATGATGTGGGCTGCTGCCCCGAAGCCATACAGGCCCAGGCGCATTCCCCTGGATACGCCGGAGAGCCGGTAGGCCCGGTAGCCGATCAGTCCGGCGCATAGCAGCGGCGCCGCATGTACGTCGTCATAGGCGTCCGGTAGCGCGAAGCAGAAGCGCGCGTCGGCCAGCGCGTATTCGGCAAAGCCCCCGTTGCGGTCGTAGCCGGTGAACACAGGCGTGTCGCAAAGGTTTTCATGCTGAGCGGCGCAATAGGCGCAATGGCCGCAAGTGCCGCCCAGCCACGGGATGCCGACGCGGTCACCGACGCGGAACCGGGTCACGGCTGACCCGAGCGTCACCACGCGGCCCACGACTTCGTGTCCGGGAACGATGCCTTGGGTATGAACGGGCAGATCACCGTCCAGGATGTGCAGGTCGGTGCGGCAGACACCGCAGGCCAGCACCTGCACCAGCACGTCTTCGGCGGCCGGCTCTGGCATTGCCAGTCTGGCCAGTTTCAGGGGGCGCCCCGGCGCGTCCAGCGTCATGGCTCGCATGCGACGGTCCTTTCTTCATGTAAGCGCATAAGAATCGTACGGGCTTGGCCCCTCCGACGCCCAACGGCTAAGAATGTGCCCGAATCTGGGTGGACCTATATTGCGCATCCGCAAGGCCTTGCGATTTCGGCGCCCGGACCGGTGGTGAAAGCAGCGCCAGCAACTGTCCGCGCATGGGGGCCGGACCCTAGCGCCACAGGCGCAGGAGCCCCGTCGACAGCGACGTGCCCACCAGAATGACGGCGCCGCAGCCGATCATCCAGGGCGTGATGCTTTCGCCGAGGAACACGCCGCCGTAGAACAGCGCAAACACCGGGACCAGGAAGGTCACCGTGAGCGCACGCGCCGGCCCGGCGGACTCGATCAGCCGGAAATACAGCACGTAGGCGATGCCGGTGCAGGCGACCCCGACAAACAGGATGGCCAGCCACGCTGTGAGCCCCGGGGTGCGCGCCGGCCAGAACAGGATGGCGGGCAGGGCCAGGCCCAGCGTGGCGCCGATCTGGCTGCCGGTCGCGGTCACCAGCGAAGGCAGTCCGCCCAGGTAGCGCCGGGTGTAGCTGGCTGAAATGCCGTAGCACAGCGTGGCCAGCAGGCAGGCGGCGATGGCCAGCATCGGGCCCCAGGTCTCGGTCCAGCCCGTCGGTCCGCCGGGCGGGGCAGGCCGCAGGCCGGCCTTGTCGGACGCCAGCAGGGCCACACCGGCAAAGCCGATGACCAGGCCCAGGATGCGTGAGCCGTCCGGGCGGTCCTTGAGCCAGATCCACGCGACCAGTGCGCCAAACAGCGGCACGGTGGCGTTGAGGATCGACGACAGTCCGGTGGTGATGTACAGCAAGGCGAAAGCGAAGCAGGCAAACGGAATGCCCGAGTTCAGCAGCCCGACCAGGAACACCGCCTTCCAGTGCTGGCGCAGCTGCGGCCCGTGACCGCGCATCAGCATCAGCGGCAGCAGGAACAGCGCGGCGATCGCCACCCGCACCGCAGCGGTCGGCAGCGCGCCGAATTCGACGACGGCCAGCCGCGTGAACAGGAAGGAAGAGCCCCAGATCGACGCCAGCAATACGAACTCGGGGTACCAGGGGCGGCCCGGCGCCGCGCTCATGCGATACCTTCGACGCGCAGCAGCGCCATCTTGCGGTCCAGCCCGCCCGCGTAGCCGGTGAGCGACCCATTGGCACCGATCACCCGATGGCAGGGCACGATGATGCTGACCGGGTTGCGACCCACGGCCGCGCCCACGGCACGCACGGCCTTGGGCCGCCCGATGCGCCGTGCCAGTTCGCCGTAGTGGATGGTCTGGCCGAACCCGATGCCCAGCAAGGCCTGCCAGACCGCCTGCTGGAACGCCGTGCCGTGGGTCAGGTCCAGCGGCAGGTCGAAGTGCTGGCGCCGGCCTGAAAAGTACTCGGCGAGCTCTGTGGTGGCCTGCTGCAGCATGGGGTGGCCGGGTGCCTGCGCCCATCGCGCGGGGTCGGGTGTGTCGCGTTGCCGCTCGACGAACCATGCGCCGGCAAGGCCGGCTTCAGAGGCGGCCAGCAGGAGGGGGCCCAGCGGGCTGTCGGTGCGGCTGCAAACCAGCGAATCGGAGTATTTCATAGTAAAAAGACCTTCAGTCCATCGTCTAATGGACATTGTTTGCTATTGATTGTGAAGCATTTACGGCGGGCGGCGTGGCGCCCTGGTGCCAGGCGCGCACCACGGCGTAGCTGCGCCAGGGTCGCCAGACCTGCGAGGCGCGTTCGGCCTCGCGCTCCGACGCCACGCCCAGCGCCTTCTGCAGCGCCACATCGCCAGCAGGAAATGCGTCGGGCCAGCGCAGCGCACGCATGGCGATGTACTGCGCCGTCCAGTCGCCGATGCCGGGCAGGGCCTTCAGCGTGGCCAGGGTGGCGGTGACATCGGCGTTGCCGTCGAGTGCCAGCTGTCCCTGTGCCGTCGCTTGCGCCAGGGCCGCGATGGCCGTCTGCCGCTGGCGCACGATACCGAGCTGCCCCAGCGCGTCGCCGCTGGCCTGCGCCAGCGCCTGTGCGGTCGGGAAAAGACGATTGAGCGCGGGCCAGGGCGTTGCGAGCGGCTCTCCGAAGGCCTCCAGCAGGCGCTGGCCCAGCGTGCGCGCGGCCGCCACGGTGATCTGCTGGCCCAGGATGGCGCGCACGGCCAGCTCGAAGCCGTCCAGGCAGCCGGGCACGCGCAGGCCGTCCAGGCGGGCGTCGAGCGCGAAGGCGCCGTGCTGGGTGATTGACGAGGAGGCTAGGCCTGCGTTGATCACCGCCGGGTCAGCGTCCAGGTCGAGCAGTGCGCGCACCCGCGAGATCACCAGCGGGAGCACCTCGCACAGAGAATCACTCACGCGCAGCAGCACGCTCTGGCGTGCTGGATCGAAGCGGATGGTGAGCCAGCCGGTGTGGGTGCGGGCCCCGGCCTGAAAGCTCAGCGTGCGGCCCAGCAGCGCGTCTTCATCCTCACCCGTCACGAACTCCTGCCCCACGATGCCGCGCCGCGCGAAGAAGCCCAGCATCGCGCCGATGTCGTAGGGCGGGCGGTACCCGAGTTGCACGGCCACGCCGGCACCCTCGCGCGCGCGGCCTTCGCGGCGCAGGCGCGTCGGGTTCAGGCCGTAGTGCGCGGCGAACGCGGCATTGAAGCGCCGCAGCGAGGCAAAGCCGCTGGCCAGCGCGACGCGGGTGACGGGCAGGTCGGTGTCGGTCAGCAGTTGCTTGGCGGTGAGGAGGCGGCGGGTCTGCAGGTATTGCAGCGGCGAGACACCCAGCTGCGCCTCGAAGATGCGCCGCAGATGCCTGTCGCTCACGCCCAGCCGGGCGGCCAGTGCGGTCATCGCGGGCGCCGCGTCCGGCCAGCCGGCTGGGTCGTCGAGCAGGCGCGCGGCCTGTCGCGCCAGCATGCCGCTGGCGTCCTGCGTGGACCAGGTGCTGGCGCCGGGCGCCAGTTCCGGGCGGCAGCGCAGGCACGGCCGGAAGCCCGCCTGCTCGGCTTGGGCAGCGAGTGTGAAGAAGCGGCAGTTCTCGCGCCGCGGCGTGCGCACCTTGCAGACCGGGCGGCAGTAGATGCCGGTGGAGGTGACCCCGGTGAAGAAGCTGCCGTCGAAACGCGCGTCATGCGCCTTCAGTGCGAGGTAGCAGGCGTCATCGTCGGGGGCCGGGGCGTGGGTGGACATGGCTTGCATGGTACACGGGCGCACTGTGCTGACTCGCCGTTTTCGGACATCCGGCTCAGGGCGCGCCGGCCTACAATCCATCGATAGCAACTCACCATCCAGGGGGATCTTTCCATGCAGCTGGCAGCTTCCATTTTCAAGGCCTACGACATTCGCGGCATCGTGCCGTCCACCGTGGACGAGGCGGTGGCCGAAGCCTTGGGCCGGGCCTTTGGCACGATTGCCCGCCAGGAGGGCGAAACTACCGTGGCGGTCGGCCGCGACGGGCGTCTGAGCGGGCCGTCGCTGTGCGCGGCGCTGGCGCGCGGCCTGGTGGCGGTCGGCATGCAGGTGATCGACGTGGGCATGGTGACCACGCCCATGCTTTACTTTGCGGCCAGCACGCTGTGCAACAGCGGCATCCAGGTCACGGGAAGCCACAACCCGAAGGACTACAACGGCTTCAAGATGGTGATGCGTGGCCGCGCCATCTACGGCGACGAGATCCAGGCCATCCACACCATGATGACCCAAGAGAGCTGGGTGCTTCAGGACGGTGGCTCGGTGCGCCATGTGGATGTGATGGCGGCCTACCGCGATCGCATCGTGGGCGACATCAAGCTGGCGCGTCCGATGAAGATCGTGGTGGATTCGGGCAACGGCATTGCCGGGGCCTCTGCGCCGGCCATCCTGCGTGCCATCGGCTGCGAGGTGATCGAGCTGTTCAGCGAGGTCGACGGCAACTTCCCCAACCACCACCCGGATCCGAGCAAGCCCGAGAACCTGCGCGACCTGATGGCGGCCCTGCGCGAGACTGGCGCCGAGCTGGGCCTGGCCTTTGACGGCGATGGCGACCGCCTGGGCATCGTCACCCGTGAGGGCAACAACATCTACCCGGACCGTCAGATGATGCTGTTTGCCCGCGATGTGCTCTCGCGCGTGCCGGGTGGCACGATCCTGTTCGACGTGAAATGTTCGCAGCGACTGGCGCCGGCGATCGAGGCCGCCGGCGGTGTGGCGCTGATGTACAAGACCGGTCACTCGCTGATCAAGGCCAGGATGAAGGCCATCGAGGCCGAAGGCAAGGCGGCACCGCTGGGCGGCGAGATGAGCGGCCACATCTTCTTCAAGGAGCGCTGGTACGGTTTCGACGACGGCACCTACGCCGGCTGCCGCCTGCTGGAGATCGTGAGCCGCAGCCCGGATGCCAGCGCCGTGCTGGACAGCCTGCCGACCAGCTTCTCCACGCCCGAGCTCAACGTGCGCTGCGCCGAGGGCGAGCCGCACCGGGTCACTGACGCGTTGCAGAAAGTGGCCGCGCCGGCGCTGGCCGCGGCGGCCACGGCGCAGGGCCGGGATCCGGCGCTGGCGCACATCAACACCATCGACGGCCTGCGCGTCGACTGGCCCGACGGCTTCGGTCTGGTGCGCGGCTCCAACACCACGCCGGTGCTGGTGCTGCGCTTTGAAGGCCACACGCAGGAGGCGATGCACCGCATCGAGGCCGACATGCTGGCCCTGCTGCGCAGCGTGAAGCCGGACGCGACCATCGAAGCGGCCGCGCACTGACGCTGGCCAGCGCGGATCACGCTTGCTGACATGGTCCGCGCGCTGTATTCCTTCCTCACCTGGCTGGTCCAGCCCCTTTTACGCCGCAAGCTGGCGCGTCGGGCGGTGGCCGAGCCGGGCTACGCGGTGGCCGTGGAGGAGCGTTTCGGCCATTACAGCGTGCCGGCGGATCAGGGGCGCGTCTGGATCCATGCTGTGTCGCTGGGCGAAAGCCGGGCTGCTGCGATCCTTCTGGCGCGCCTGCGTGCGCAGATGCCGGGCCTGCGCCTGCTGCTGACGAACGGCACGGCCACCGGGCGCGCCGAGGGCGAAAAGCTGCTGCGCTCGGGCGATGTGCAGGTCTGGCAGCCATGGGACACACCGGGGGCTGTGGCGCGGTTTCTCGACCATTTCAGCCCGAGCATTGGCATCCTGATGGAGACCGAGATCTGGCCCAATCTCACGGACGCCTGCGCGGCGCGCGGGATGCCGCTGGTGGTAGCGAACGCCCGATTGAACGCGAGTTCGTACGCCAAAGCGAAGCGTGTGGCCTGGGTCGCGCGCCCGGTCTATGCCGCCCTGACCGCGGTCTGGGCCCAGACCGAGGCGGACGCGGCGCGTTTTCGCAGCCTGGGGGCACCGGTCAAAGGCGTCTTCGGCAACCTCAAATTCGATGCCGCACCTGATGCGGGACAGTTGCACCAAGGCCGCGCCTGGCGTGCCGCGCTCGCCAGGCCGGTGATCCTGCTGGCGAGCAGCCGCGAGGGCGAGGAAACCCTGTTTTTGAAGGAAATTCTGGCGATCGCCAGCGCAGAACGGTCAGAGTCTGCTATCCATAGCGAAGTTTCTGGTGGCGCTTCCGGGGCCCAGTGGATGATCGTGCCGCGCCATCCGCAGCGCTTTGACGAAGTGGCAGGCCTGATCACCCAGGCCGGTTTCCGGGTCGCGCGTCGCAGTACCTGGGGCGATGCACCACCGGTCGCCCCGCAGGATGAAGCGCTAACGATCTGGCTCGGCGACTCGCTGGGCGAGATGGCGCTTTACTTCAGCCTGGGCGATGTGGCCTTGCTGGGCGGCAGCTTCGCGCCGCTGGGGGGGCAGAACCTGATCGAGGCGGCAGCCTGCGGCTGCCCCGTCATCATGGGGCCGCACACCTTCAATTTCGCGCAGGCGGCCGAACTCGCTCAGGCCGCAGGTGCGGCGCAGGCGGTGTCGGACATGGCAGTGGCGTGTCGCACCGGGCTGGCTTTGGCCGCCGAGCCGGCGCGGCAGAATCAGATGGCGGATGCCGCACGGACGTTTGCCGCAGCCCATCGGGGCGCGGCGGACCGCACGGCATCGGCGATCCGGGCCCTGATGCGCAATCCGGCCTGAGGCAGGACCGGCGTCCGCGCGGCGGGCACGAAAAAGCCGGGATGCACCCGGCTTGAACGAAAAGCGCGGGCAGAGCGCTTACTTGACCAGCAAGGCGTTGATCTGGTCCAGGTCCTCGGGCTTGAGCGTGCCGGCGGCCTGGCGCAGCTTCAAGCTGTTCAGCAGCACGTTGTAGCGCGTCAGATCCAGATCGCGACGGGCCACGAACAGCGCGGCCTGCGCGTTCAGCACGTCGAGGTTGATCCGCACGCCGACCTGGTAACCCAGAATGTTGGCGTCCAGGGCGCTCTTGGTCGAGATCTCGGCGGTCTCCAGTGCCTTGACCTGGCCGAGCCCGGACTTGACGCCGAAGAAGATGGCACGCGTGCCCTGAACGACATTGCGCTGGACGCCGTCCAGATCGGCCTTGGCCTTTTCTTCGAGCGCCAGGGTCTGCTTCACCTGGTTCTGGACGAGGAAGCCGGAAAAGATCGGCACATTCAACACCAGGCCGACAGTGCCCGAGGTGGTGCGGGTATAGAAGCCGCTGCTGGCGTTGCCGCCCGGGTAGCGTGTGTTTCCGTAGCTTGCAGTCAAGTCCAGTGTGGGTTTGTGCCCGGCATAGGCTTTCGCGGTTTCAAGTTGTGCAACGTCCACTCCGAGGCGGGCCTGGCGCAAGGTCGGGTTGTTCACTTCGGCCTGCTGGACCCAAAAGGCGTCGTCAGTGAGGGGGATCGCGGGCAGCACGACGGGCCGGGCCAGTGGCTTGGGGTCGTTGGCTGCCTTGCCGACCACCACTTCCAGCGCCAGTCGCTTCACCCGCAGGTCGTTTTCGGCGCCGATCTCGGCGGAAAGGATCAGGTCATAGCGGGATTCGGCCTCGCGGCTGTCGGTGATGGTGGCCGTGCCCACCTCGAAATTGCGCTTGGCGGAGGCCAGCTGCTCGGCCACGAATTTCTTCTGCTCCCGCACCAGAAACAGGTTGTCCTGCGCGGACAGCACATCGAAGTAGGCCGAGGACACGCGCACGATCAGGTCCTGCTCGATGGCGTCGAGCTGGGCTTTCGCGATGTCGACCTGCTTGCGTCCCTGTTCAAAGGTCGCCAGGTTGGCGGGCCGGTACAACGGCTGGGACGCGGAGATCGCGGCGTTCTCTGTCCCGAAGCTGGTGTCAATCACGATGTTGTTGCCAGTCTTGTTGTCGAACTGGGTCTGGGAGTACCCGGCATTCGCGCTGACGAATGGCAGGATGCCCGCCGTGGCCTGATCGGCCTTGGCGATGCTCGCGTCGTACTGCGCCTTGGCGGACTGGTAGCCCGCGTCATACCCGCGCGCGGCTTCATACATCTGGACCAGATTCTGTGCCTGCACAGATCCCGCGAACAAAGTCGCCAGGGCAAAGGCGAGGGGCAGGGGGCGTAGTTTCATGGGTTTCTCCGGAAATTCGTCAGGCGTGGCAAAAGGGCAGGCTCAATAACGGGGCACGGCTGGGTCGACTTCGCGCGACCAGGCATCGATGCCGCCCGCGATGTTCGCCACATGTTCAAAACCGTGATGCTTGAGGAATGAGGCGACCTGCATGCTGCGCCCGCCGTGATGGCACAGGCAGGCAATGGGCCGGCTGG
>JAABQG010000040.1 GCA_011391595.1 Hydrogenophaga sp. | reverse complement strand
TGGCCCATGCGCAGGAAGCTTGCAACGGGCTGGCCGCCCAGTTCACGCTCGAGCTCCGCATAGATCTTGGGGATTTCCCGCAGGAAGGTGGACTCGTAATAGCTCAAAGCATTTTCGATTTCGTCAGAAACCGTGAGTTTGGTGAAACGCAACAGGCGGGTTTGCCAGAGCTGCATCACGCGGGCGCGCAACTGCCCCTCATTGGCAGCCAGTTCGCGCGGGGTCAGCGCGTCTTTCGCGGCGCTGACCGCGGCTGCGGTGGCACGGGCGCGAATTTCGTCACGTTCCGTGAGCAATTTGGCGATATCGCGCTCGGCGTCCAGAATGCTCTTGCGTTGCACCTCGGTGGGGTGGGCCGTGAGCACCGGCGACACATAGCTGTGGGCCAAGGTGCTGGCGATGGTCCGTGGCGTGATGCCGGCCCAGCGCAGGCGCTGCAGCGCCACGTCGATGCTGCCCTCCTGCGTGTTGCCCGCACGCTCATGGATGGCCCGGCGCCGGATGTGGTGGCGATCCTCGGCCAGGTTGGCCAGGTGGCTGAAGTAGGTGAAGGCGCGGATCACGCTGACGGCCTGGTCACCGCTGAGGCCCTTGAGCAGCTTTTTCAGTGCCCGGTCGGCTTCATGGTCGGCATCGCGCCGAAAGGCCACCGACAGCTTGCGGATCTGCTCGATCAGCTCGAACGCCTCATGCCCCTCCTGCTCGCGGATCACATCGCCCAGAATGCGCCCCAGAAGGCGTATGTCTTCCACCAGCGGTCGCTCGTTGTCACGGGGTCTGGCTCCCGTTCGCTTGGAAGCTTCGGTCTGGCGGGGGAAGGATGCCGGTTCTGCCGTTTTCATGGAAATGGGTCCTGCGTTTGACGGGGCGATGGCCTGAGTTGCAAGCAAGACCCATGCTAGCATCGCCATCCGCTAGAAGATTACCAACCGGTTACGACCTTGCGCACCTCTCCAGTCCCCATCGTGATTGCCACACGCGAAAGCCGTCTGGCCTTGTGGCAGGCCGAGCATGTGAAAACGCTTCTGGAGGCGCTCGGCCACAGCGTCACGCTGCTGGGCATGACCACGCTGGGCGACCAGATCCTGGACCGTTCGCTGAGCAAGGTCGGCGGCAAGGGGCTCTTCGTCAAGGAACTGGAAGTCGCGCTGGAACAGGGGCGCGCCGACATTGCGGTTCACTCGCTGAAAGACGTGCCGATGGACCTGCCCGAGGGCTTTGCCCTGGCTTGCGTGATGGAGCGTGAAGACCCGCGCGACGCCTGGGTCTCTTCGCAGTACGCGGCGCTGACCGATCTTCCGCAGGGCGCGGTGGTCGGCACCTCCAGCCTGCGGCGCACGGTGCTGCTGCGCGCACTGCGCCCCGACCTGAAGATCGAGCCGCTGCGCGGCAACCTCGACACGCGGCTTCGCAAACTTGACGAAGGCCAGTATGCCGGCATCGTCCTTGCGGCGGCCGGCTTGAAGCGGCTGGGATTGGGGGGGCGGATTCGGCATGTTTTTGAGCCCATTGAGATGCTTCCCGCCGCCGGGCAGGGCGCTTTGGGCATTGAGGTCCGCGCTGACCGCGCCGACCTGCTGGCCGCCCTGGCGCCACTGGCGCACACGGACTCCTGGCGCGCCGTGACCGCTGAGCGCGCCGTCAGTCGGGCGATGGGCGGGAGCTGCTCCATGCCGCTGGCGGCTTTTGCGACGCTAGAGAATGGCTTCATCCGCTTGAGTGCGGCTTGGGGCGACCCCGAGGGCAGTACGGCGCTTGTCACCGCGCAAGGCGCGATTCCTGTGGGCGATCTTTCCAGTGCCGCCGCACTGGGCGAACAGGTTGCCGCCCGGTTGCGCGCGCAAGGCGCGCGCTGAGGCAGATCTGCGCACTGACCGGACAGATACTGCCGTCCGAATATCGCCATGCCGGTTACCACGATACCCACAAGTGCCGGGCCGGTCAGCCAGGTGCTGGTCACGCGGCCCGCCCGTGAAGCCCAGCGTTGGGTGGCGCAGTTGCAGGCCCGCGGGTTCGATGCTTTTGCCTTGCCGCTGATCGACATTGGTCCCATGGATGACTTGCGGCCCATTCAAGAAGCATGGCGGCACCTTGGGGAATACGCAGCAGTCATGTTTGTCAGCGCCAATGCCGTAGCGCAGTTTTTTGAAGAAAAAGTGGCCATACCCATCGAAGAATGGTGCTCGGCAGCTATAAATACAAGAGCATGGTCGACAGGGCCTGGCACCTCGGCTGCGCTGCAACTGGCGGGCCTCGCACGCACGCAGATCGACGCGCCTGCCGAAGATGCGACCCAGTTCGACTCCGAGGCGCTGTGGGCGCGCGTCGGCGCAAAGGTGCGGCCAGGCCAGCGGGTCCTGATCGTGCGGGGCGGTGATGCGGCCGGGCAAGGCACCGGGCGCGACTGGCTGGCCGATCGACTGGCCGATGCGGGGGTCGTGGTGGATCGCCTGATCGCATACCGACGGCTGGCGCCGGTCCTGTCTAAGGCGCAACGGGCTCAGGCGCGACGGGCAGCGACGGACGGAACGGTCTGGCTCTTCAGCAGTTCGGAGGCCGTTGGTCATCTGGTCAGGCAGTTTCCCGCGCAAGGCTGGAATGGTGCGCGCGCGGTGGCTACCCATCCCCGCATCGCGGAGACGGTCCGGCGCGCGGGCTTTGGTGTTGTTTGCGAGTCACGTCCCACATTGGCCGCTGTGGTGTCGTCGATAAAATCACTCGAATGAACGCGCCGCGTACCCCCGAGAACTCCACAGGCGTTGCCGCGGCCGGGGCCAGCACCGAAGTAAAGGAATCTGCCTCGGGGTGGAATACAGGGGTTTCCCGGATCCTTCTGAGTGTGACCGGCAGTGTGGCTTTGTTGGCATTGCTGGGCAGCGGCTTGCTGTGGCAAAAGGTTTCGGGCATGCAGGAGCAGCTGGCACGG
Source organism: Hydrogenophaga sp. (assembly GCA_011391595.1). GTDB lineage: Bacteria > Pseudomonadota > Gammaproteobacteria > Burkholderiales > Burkholderiaceae_C > JAABQG01. Next base: position 26,783 of record JAABQG010000040.1, on the reverse strand, counting down.
CAGAGTGCCGACGCTGGCGCCTTGTCCGTCGAAGCCCGCGCGCTGGCCAGGCAGGCGCTGGACCAGGCCCGCGAAACGGCGGCGCGGCAGGCACTCGCGGAAGCAAAGCTCAGTGAAGTCGCCCTGCAGCGCACGCAACTTGAAGAACTGATGCAAAGCCTGTCGCGCTCCAGGGATGAGAACCTGGTGGTGGATATCGAGTCGGCCATTCGTCTGGCGCAACAGCAGGCGCAGCTGACCGGCAGCGTGGAACCTCTTCTGGCGGCCCTGAAGAGCGCCGACCAGCGCGTCAGCCGCGCCGGTCAACCGCGCCTGACGCCCGTGCAGCGGGCGATTGGCAGGGATATCGACCGCATCAAGGCGGCCAGTCTGACCGATCTGCCAGGAATTCTGGTCAAGATTGACGAACTGGTGCGCCTGGCAGACGAAATTCCAGTGGCCAACGCGGTGGGCAGCGTACCGTCGGCGAATCATGCCTTGCCCGTTGGAAGCACCGATCCACAAGCCTGGTGGGCGCGAGCGCTGTCGATCGTCGGGCAGGAAACTCGCAAGCTGGTCAGGGTGAGCCGGATCGAGCAGCCCGAGGCCACCTTGTTGTCGCCCGAACAGTCATTCTTCCTGCGTGAGAACCTGAAGCTCAAGTTGCTCAATGCCCGCCTGGGGCTGCTCGCGCGTCAACTGGAGTCCGCGCGTGCTGATCTGGCCGCCGCTTCGGCGGCACTCAACAAGTATTTTGATCCCGGGTCGCGCAAGACCCAGGCCGCATCAACGCTGCTGCAGCAGGTCCAGGGCCAGATGAGGGCCGCGGAGATCCCGCGGGTGGATGACAGTCTGGCGGCACTTGCCACCGCTGCAGCTGGCCGCTGACATGCGACTTCCCCGTCCATCTTTCGTCAGTGACCTTCGCGGTCGTCGGGCCATGCACGCAGTGCGAACGGGAAGGCGCTGAATGCGCGCAGCACTCTGGCTCCTTGCGTTGTTTGCCGTGGCGGTGGCACTTGCCTTGTTCGCTGGCAACAACCAGAGCACGATCACGCTGTTCTGGCCACCGTACCGGATCGATCTGTCGCTCAATCTGGTGCTATTGGTGTTACTGGCCATTTTCGTGACGGTTCATTTGGCGCTTCGGGCGCTGGCGGCGCTTTTCGAAATGCCGCGTCAAGCCCGGCGCTGGCGTGCCCAGCAGAAGGAACGCGCCGCCCACACCGCATTGCTCGATGCGCTGGGGCACTTGCTGGCTGGGCGGTTCATCCGGGCGAGAAAGGCCGCGCTGGCGACGCTTGCGCGCGAAAAAACACTGGATGCCGGTGGCGAACGCGTCGCCCACGCGGTCCAGCTGCGGGCCCTGGCACACCTCGTCGCGGCGGAAAGCGCTCAGGCGTTGCAGGACAAAGCCAGCCGCGACGACCACCTCCAGCAGGCGCTGGCGCAGACGACCGGACGCAGCACACCGGCCGCCCAGGAAATCCGTGAGGGCACGCAACTCCGGGCTGCCCGGTGGGCACTCGATGAACGCGACGTTCAGGCCGCACTCGACTGGCTCGAAGCGCTGCCACAAGGAGCGCAGCGTCGTACGGTGGCGCTACGGATCAAGCTCAAGGCGGCACGTCTGGCACGTCGGACGCCTGTGGCGCTCGAAACCGCACGCCTGCTGGCCAAACATCGCGCATTTTCTCCGGCTGCGGCCCAAAGCCTGGTGCGTGGCCTGATCGGCGAGATGATCCTGGCTTCGCACGACCTTGCCCAGCTCTATCGGGTCTGGAACGGCCTTGAGGTGTCTGAGCGCCTGATGCCGGAGATCGCCATCCCGGCGGCACAGCGCTTGATGAGCCTGGGGGCCGATGGCGCCACGGCGCGTAGCTGGCTTTTGCCCGTTTGGGAGCTCGCGCTGGCCAGGCCAGATTTCCTGACCGATGTTCAGACGGTCAAGTTGGTCCGCGCTCTTGAGGTCGGACTATCCTCCGGCGACACGGGTGCTGATCGCGACTGGCTTGCCCGAATTGAAGTGGCGCAGCAGCGCTACCCGCGAGAGGCAAATCTGCAGTACCTGGCAGGCAAGGCTTGCATGAACCGTCAGCTCTGGGGCAAGGCCCAGCAGTTGTTGTCCCAGGCCTCCTTGGCTTTGAAAGATTCAGGTTTGCGGGCCAGCGCGTGGCGTGCGCTCGCCGAGCTGGCCGAGCAGCGCGGCGATGCCCCGGGCGCGGCGCAGGCGTGGAAAAAGGCGGCAAAGGGCTGAGCAACAGAAAAGGCCAGGTCGTTGCCGGCCTGGCCTTTTGCATCAGTTCAGCGCAGTAAACCCGCGCTGGGGGCCTTTCAGAACGGCAGGCCCAGGTTGCGCAAGTCTTTTTGTGTCTCCACCAGAACCAGCGGACCTTCATCGGTCACCACGACAGGCGGACGCTCGCGTGGAATGTGCACCCTGGCGGGTTCTGCGGCAATGGCGGCCTGCACGGCCGCGATCTTGGCAGCGTCGGAATTCACCCACTGCAATCCGGATTGCTCGGCGACCTGGGTCAGCTCGGCCAGCGGCAGTCTGAAAGACACGACCTCAGGAAGTCTGGCCCCTGCGCCAGCCTTGATGGCGATGGCTGGCACGGCGGGCGCCGCGATGACCTCTGGAGCCACCTGGCTGCCTTCGGCGGAGCTCCGGGAGGGCACGATGGCCGCAGGTGATTCCATCGCGGGGGTAGATGCGGAAGAGGGGCGATCGAAGTAGGAGCGCGCCACCGGCTCGCGCGTGTCCACGGCATCGTCAGTGGCGAGCAGAACCGTTTCAGACGGGGCGTCCGCGCGAACATCGCTGCGGTCGCCACTGCGTTCCCGGCGGTCTCGCCCGTAACGGTCGCGTGAGCGTCGCTCACGGCGTTCCTCGCCCTCGGGGCGGCTGGTGCTGTCGGTCGGTGTGGATTCGCCGGCGTCGGCTGGCGTGCCGGTGGCCTGCGCAGCCATGGCACGCGTGGCGCTGTCGGCACTTTCCTCGTTGCGAACGCCACCACCACCGCGAGCCTCGCCGCGTTCTCCACGCTGGCGTCCTTCCCCGCGCTCGCCACGATCACGACGACCTTCCCCGCGCTCACCGCGCGAAGGCCTGTCCTGACGTGGCTCACCGTTCTCGACAACGACGGGCGTCTCCGCACCCATGACGGGGGCAATGCCGGATGCCGCTGGCTGTGCGTCTCGACGTTCGCGTGGCCCATTGCGGTCACCGCGTTCGCCGCGCTCGGTGCTGCGCGGGGGGCGCTGATCGCCCTCGCGCGCCTCACCGCGACTCTCGCGACGCCCGTCGCGTCCGCCGCGGCCTTCATTCTGGCCATCACCCCGGCGTCCGTCGCCCCGGCGTCCATCGCCTCTGCTTTCGCCGCGACCCTCGCCCCTTCGACCGTCACGGCGTTCACCGTCACGACCGCCGCGGCCCTCGCGCCTTTCGTCTTTCTTGGGTTCGGCAGCCGGCGCTGCGACCGGAGCAGGGGCCGGTGGAGGCGTTGCACCGAACAAGCCCTTGATCCATCCGAAGAAACCCTTTTCAGCGGGCGCCGGCACAGGCACAGGCGTGGGCGTGGGCGCCGACACTGCAGCGTGCGGCTTCACGGGCTCGGGCCTGGGTGCCGCGACAGGTGCGGGCGCGTCGGGCAACACGCCCTTGATCACAGGCGTCTGCTTGTTGGTGGGCTCCTGCGAGCGGCGTGTGACCGAGGTGGGGTCTTCCACTTCGTCCGCCATCTTGTAGCTGGCCTCGATGTTGTCGAGCCGCGGGTCGTCGTGCTTGAGCCGTTCGAGCCTGTAGTTCGGGGTTTCCAGCGTCTTGTTGGGAACCATCAGTACGTTGATGCGCTGCTTGAGCTCGATCTTCGCAATTTCCGGACGCTTTTCGTTGAGCAGGAAGGAGGCCACGTCCACGGGCACCTGGCACAGAACGGAGGCCGTGTTGTCCTTCATCGACTCCTCCTGGATGATGCGCAGGATCTGTAGCGCGGAGCTCTCCGTGTCACGGATGTGGCCGGACCCGCCGCAGCGCGGGCAGGGGATGGAGGAGCCCTCACTCAATGCGGGCTTGAGGCGCTGGCGGCTCATTTCCATCAGTCCGAACTTGCTGATCGAGCCGAACTGCACCCGGGCGCGGTCCTGGCGCAGCGCGTCGCGCAGGCGGTTCTCGACTTCGCGGCGGTTCTTCGACTCTTCCATGTCGATGAAGTCGATCACGATCAGACCGCCGAGGTCGCGCAGGCGCATCTGGCGTGCCACCTCATCGGCAGCCTCCAGGTTGGTGCGCGTGGCGGTTTCCTCGATGTCGCCGCCCTTGATGGCGCGAGCCGAGTTCACGTCCACACTGACCAGCGCTTCGGTGTGGTCGATCACGATCGCGCCGCCGCTGGGCAGCTGCACGGTGCGGGCGTAGGCCGATTCGATCTGGTGTTCGATCTGGAAGCGGCTGAACAGAGGCGCATCGTCACGGTATCGCTTCACGCGGGCGGCATGCTCAGGCATGACGTGCGCCATGAACTGCTGCGCCTGGTCGTAGATGTCATCGGTGTCGATCAGGATGTCGCCGATGTCGTTGTTGAAGTAGTCACGGATCGCGCGGATGACGAGGCTTGATTCCTGGTAAATCAGGAAGGCGCCCTTGCCGCCCTTGGTCGCACCATCAATGGCCCCCCACAGTTTCAACAGATAGTTCAGGTCCCACTGCAGTTCAGGTGCGCTGCGGCCAATGCCCGCGGTCCGCGCGATGATGGACATGCCATTGGGGTATTCCAGCTGGTCCATCGCCTCCTTGAGTTCGGCTCGGTCGTCACCCTCGATGCGACGGCTCACGCCACCGCCACGCGGGTTGTTGGGCATCAGCACCACATAGCGGCCGGCCAGCGATACAAAGGTGGTCAGTGCAGCCCCCTTGTTGCCGCGCTCTTCCTTTTCCACCTGAACCAACAGTTCATCACCTTCCCGGATCACGTCCTGGATACGCGCCTGGCTGACCGACACGCCCTGGGCGAAATATTGCCGGGAGATTTCCTTGAACGGGAGGAAGCCGTGGCGGTCCTCGCCGTAGTCCACAAAACAGGCCTCCAGGCTGGGCTCGACACGGGTGACGACCGCCTTGTAGATATTGCCCTTGCGCTGTTCGCGCCCTTCAATTTCAATTTCGTAGTCGAGCAGTTTCTGCCCGTCCACTATCGCCAGGCGGCGCTCTTCCGACTGCGTTGCATTGATCAGCATCCGTTTCATCGCGGAACCTTTTCGTAAACAAAGTACCTGCCCTCGTGGGGCCAACGATGCCTGAACTGACGCTATGAACCGAAGGGAATTGCCGGAGGAGCCTGTGGCAGTACCGAGACTTTTATCTCAGCAGCCGGGGCGTGGGCGCGTGGAAGGTGGCGAGAGGGGAAGGGTGTCGATCAGCTGTGAATAAAACGGCTGCGGGCACCCGAGGGCGGCCCGTTCTGGTCGAACTCAGGCCCGAAAGCGTGGGCATGAGCCACCGCCAGAGGGCAAGAATTGACAATATCAACACAAGGGTCTCGCTTCGATCCGTTCGCAAGCGATGCGCTGGCGAACTTGGGTATTCCGTATCTGGGTTTCATGGCGTCGGCTCGCCCGGTGGGATTGCGTGCCACTGTCAGCGGGGGCTTTCAGTCTGCAGGCAATGCGCATCGGCGGCATCGACCTTCCAGCGCGGCTGGGTGTGACGGGTGGACTAAACTCCCCAGTCGAGAGTCAACTTCCATTCAAATCAACCACTTACAGCCTGTCGCTAGTGAACAAGATTATAGGGGCCAACCTGCATTCGGCAAGCCTTATGGGCGGTACTAAGGGACAACCCCAAGTCCAGTCGTTGACGGTGGACGAGGAATCGACCGGGCAGCGGCTGGACAATTTCCTGATCCGCCACCTCAAGGGCGTACCGAAGACCCATGTGTACCGGATCATCCGCAGTGGTGAAGTGCGGGTCAACAAGGGGCGGGCATCCGCCGATACAAGAGTGGCATGCGGCGACGTGGTTCGTTTGCCGCCGGTGCGGACCTCTGACAACGCGGTGCAGAGGCTCGACCGTCCTGCGCCAGGCCGGGAATTCCCGCTGCTGATGGAGGACGAGGCTTTGCTGGCCATTGACAAGCCGGCCGGCGTGGCTGTGCACGGGGGCTCCGGCGTGAGTTTTGGCGTGATCGAGCAACTTCGCCAGGCGCGCCCGCAGGCCCGGTTCCTCGAACTGGTGCACCGCCTGGACCGCGAAACCAGCGGCATCCTGCTGGTGGCAAAAAAGCGCAGCGCGCTCACACACCTCCAGGCGCAGTTTCGTGATCGTGAAACTGGCAAGACCTATCTGGCATTGGTGGCAGGCGACTGGCCAGTGAGCAAGAAAGTCATCGACACCCCGCTGCACAAATACCTGCTGGCGGGCAAGGAGGGCACCGCCGGTGTCGGCGAAAGGCGGGTGAGGGTGGTCGGCAAGGACGATCCCGACGGAATGCATTCTGTGACCCTGGTCAGGATTCGACAGCGCCTTCAGGGCTTCACCCTGCTGGAGGTCACGATCAGGACCGGGCGTACCCACCAGATCCGGGTGCATCTGGCGTCTCAGGGCCACCCTATCGCCGGCGACGACAAATATGGCGACTTCGAACTTAACAAGGCGTTGCAGAAGCAGGGACTGAAGCGCATGTTCCTGCATGCCTGGCGGTTACAGTTCAGCCATCCAGGAAGCGGCGAGCGGATCGAATTGCATGCGGCCTTGCCGCCAGAACTTGAGAAATTTGTTGATCATGTCACCCCATCCCCGCCATTTTGACCTGATCGCCTTTGACTGGGATGGCACCCTCTTCGATTCGACCGCCATCATTACCCGCAGCATCCAGGCGGCTGTGCAAGACGTGGGAGGCACGGTGCCCAGCGACCGGGATGCTGCCTATGTGATCGGCATGGGGCTGATGCAGGCGCTGGCCCATGCCGCGCCCGATGTGCCAAAGGAAAAGTACCCCGAACTGGGCGCGCGCTACCGCTACCACTACGGGAAGCATCAGAACGATATCAGCCTGTTTGATGGCGTATTGGCGTTGTTGTCCGATCTGCGTTCGCGCCAGCACTGGCTGGCCGTAGCCACCGGCAAGAGCCGTCTGGGGCTCAACGAGGCGCTTCAGGCGGTGGAACTGCGGGGCACCTTTGACGCCTCCCGCACCGCGGATGAAACCGCCGGCAAGCCGGACCCGCGAATGCTCATCGAGTTGATGCGTGAGTTTGGTGTCAAACCTGAGCGCACGCTGATGATCGGCGATACCACGCACGATCTTCAGATGGCGCTGAATGCCGGATGTCCGAGTGTGGGTGTGAGCTACGGCGCGCATGAATCCGACGCCTTCGATGCGCTCAACCCCAGGTTTGTCGGCCATTCCGTGGCCGAATTGCATGACTGGCTTCGGGTCAACGGGTGAGCAGTCCCGTGACCTCGCTGATTCCCCTGTGCAATTCTGGCGATCTTACGGATGGAAGCGACGCAGTGCCGTTCGGCGTGGTTTACCACGGGCGACCCTGCCGGGCCTTTGCGATCCGCTTCCAGGGACAAGTTCATGCCTACCTGAACCGGTGCATGCACGTGCCCATGGAAATGGATATGCTGCCCAACCGCTTTTTTGATCACTCTGGCCAGTGGCTGATCTGCGCGACCCACGGTGCGACCTACCGGCCCGAAACGGGTGCCTGTGCGGGCGGGCCGTGCCGCGGCGGACTGATTGCCATTGACCTGACGGAACTTGATGGCCGGGTGCACTGGCATACTGACGGCAACCTTCAACCGATCGAATTCTGACCATGACCGACTCGAACTTGCCCGCCACGCCAATTCCAGGAGAAAAAAGCCATGAACCCGGCGTGGAAAGGCCACAGTCAGCTCCTGATAGTGCAGCAAAATCTGCGGCCGCCGAAGGACCCGTCTGGGAGCGCGCGACGCTCGAAAAGCTGGCTTTTGCCGCGCTGGACGAGCAACGGGCCGCCCGCCGTTGGCGCAATTTCACGCGGCTGGCCTGGCTGCTGTTTTTCGTGGTCGTGGGCTGGATGCTTTTCAGCCACAGCACGCCCACGACGGACCCCAGCGCCCCCCATACAGCCGTCGTCGAGATCAAGGGCGAGATTGCGTCCGGCGGTGACGCCAGCGCCGAATTGGTGGTGGCTGCGATGCGCGGCGCGCTGGAAGACAAGGGTTCGCAGGCGCTGGTGCTGCTGATCAATTCGCCCGGTGGCAGTCCGGTACAGGCCGGCATCATCAATGACGAAATCACACGCCTCAAGGCATTGCACAAGAAGCCTGTCTATGTGGTGGTGGAGGAATCCTGCGCTTCAGCCGCTTATTACGTCGCTGCGGCAGCCGACAAGATTTACGTGGACAAGGCCAGCATCGTGGGCAGCATCGGGGTCCTGATGGATGGTTTTGGATTCACCGGGCTGATGGATAAACTGGGCGTGGAGCGACGGCTGATGACCGCCGGAGCCAACAAGGGCTTCCTCGATCCCTTCAGCCCACAGACCGAGGCCCAGCGGGCCTATGCGCAGACCATGCTGAATCAGATCCACCAGCAGTTTATCGACGTGGTCAAGAAGGGTCGCGGCGCCCGCCTGAAGGAAACGCCGGAGATGTTCAGCGGCCTGTTCTGGACGGGTCAGCAAGCGGTCGAGATGGGCCTCGCCGACGAATTGGCGACTCTGGATCAGGTCGCGCGGGACGTGGTCAAGGCTGAAGACATCGTGGACTACACCCGCCGTGAAAACGTTGCCGAGCGCCTGGCGAAGCGTTTTGGTGCGGCGCTGGGCGAGGGTGCGGTGCATGCACTGAAGTCTGCGCCCGGGGTTCGCTGAAAAGCGGTGAAGACTGCAGACCCTCCCCTCTGAAGTTGCCTGATCGAATGATCAACGGCCTATGGCGAACACCGCGGGCGTGCTGTTGTCGGGGCCCACGGGCTGTAGGCGCCAGGCTTTGACCAGTTCGCTCCTCGTTTGGGCGCGCGGCAATGTGAGCCCGCTGCTCACCGAGAGCCGGGTGTTGTGCTGCAGGTTTTGCAGCAACGCCTGCAGCAAGGCGGCATTGCGGTAAGGCGTCTCGATGAATAGCTGAGTCTGCCCGGTCTTGAGCGCCATGGTCTCCAGTTCCCGAATACGCCGACCGCGCTCCGCCGGATCCTGCGGCAGATAGCCCACGAAGGCGAAATTCTGGCCGTTCAGGCCACTGGTCGCGAGCGCCAGAAGCAGTGACACCGGGCCCGTCAGTGCAACGACTTCCAGGCCCAGGTCGTGGGCTGCACGAACCACGGAACTGCCGGGATCTGCCACGGCAGGCATGCCGGCCTCGCTCAGCAGGCCGATGTCGTGACCATTGAGCGCTGCGCCCAATAGCGGGCGGACATCGAAGCCCGACCCCAGGGCGCCCGCATGATCCCCCTTCTTGTGTATCTGGTGAGGAAGCTCGGTGATTTGCTGGGTTTGCAGCGGAAGTGCCAGTGGCGCAAGTGCGCCCACGCGTTTGAGGTAGGCGCGCGCAGATTTTGCGCTTTCGCAGATCCAGTGAGTCAGTCGGGCGGTGGTTTCCAGCGTGCCCTGCGGCATGACGTCTGCAAGCGGTACCTGGGTGTCGCAGCCAAAATCCAGTGGCGCGGGAACCAGATACAGCCTGCCCTGGCGCGATCGCTCTGCACCGGTTTGCGTTGCTGATGTCATAAGGCCTTCACGCCGGCTGCGCGGATCATCCTGCAGGTACGGATCAGGGGCAGGCCCACCAGTGCCGTCGGGTCGTCGTTGTCAATGGCGGCAAGCAGCGCGATGCCCAGCCCCTCGCTTTTGGCAGAGCCTGCGCAGTCGTAAGGCTTTTCTGCGCGAAGGTAGGCTTCGATTTCCGCGTCACCCAGTCCATCCTCGGCGCTGCAAAAACGGACTTTCACGGGCGCCAGATCGACTTGCTCAAAGCCGCTGGCCATGCAGACCACCGCCACGGCGGTCTGGAAGACCACCGTCCGGCCCCTCATTCGATGCAGTTGCGCCACGGCTCGATCGTGCGTGCCAGGTTTCCCAAGGGCCTCGCCATCGAGGTCGGCGACCTGGTCAGATCCGATCACCACGGCCTGCGGATGCAGCCGCGCGACAGCACGTGCCTTGTCAAGGGCCAGGCGCATAGCGAGGTCCCGGGGAGTCTCGCCGGGGCGGGGTGTCTCGTCGACGTCAGGGGAGGCGACTTCAAACGGGATGCGCAGCCGTTCCAGCAGTTCGCGGCGGTACCGCGACGTGGAACCCAGCACCAGTGCCCGGCCGGGCGGCATGGTTGGAGGGGCAAGTTGGGTCATCTGCCAATTCTCTTACACTGGCCGGATGAAAACAGAGTTTGTCGCCGGGCGCCTTGATGTGAAGTCATTTGCACAGGCTGCAGCGTCTTTTTCCGGTGAGGATGCACTGGCCGCCTATGAGCGGCTGGCCCAGGAGGCCCAGGGGCCCTTGGAAGGGTTGACCGTGAACTGGACGGCGCGTGGCGAACTTCGGCCGGGTGCCGGCGGAGGAAATGAGGCGTGGCTGCATCTGCAGGCAAGGGCCCGCCTGCCCTTGGTTTGCCAGCGTTGCATGAATCCGGTCGATGCCGAGGTTTCGACCGACCGCTGGTTCCGCTTTGCCGCGGACGAGGCGACGGCCGCGGCATTGGACGATGAAACCGAGGAGGATGTCCTGGTCCTCAGCAGCGAGTTCGATCTGCAGGCGCTGGTGGAGGATGAACTGCTGATGGAACTTCCGCTGGTGCCTCGTCATGAGACCTGTCCGGTGGAGATCAAACGGGCCGCGGCAGACCCTGATTTTGATGAGGCGTCTGCCGCGAAGCCTGGTCCGTTCGCTGCCCTGGCCAGTCTGCGGCTTGGCAAATCCGGCTAAATCAAGGATTTCGGCTATAATGGAAAGCTTCGCACGGGATTGTCGTGTGCGTATTTGACCACTCATCTCTCAACCTGGGGCTGCGCCTGCCTGAATAGCGCGGCGTCATTAGCTTTCAAGGAGCCACCATGGCCGTCCAGCAGAACAAAAAGTCTCCCTCCAAGCGCGGCATGCACCGTTCGCACAACGCTTTGAACGTGCCCGGTATTGCCGTGGAGCCCACGACGGGCGAAACGCACCTGCGTCACCACATCAGTCCGAACGGTTTCTACCGTGGCCGTCAGGTTGTGAAGAACAAGTCCGAAGCCTGATCCGGCTTGAGACGCGAGGCCCGGCGCTACGTTGCAGTAGCCTCGGGCCTTTGTTTTTGATGCAAAATTTCCAATGCCCTCCGTTGCCACGGCACCGCTCGCAGCGATGATCACGCTGGCTGTCGACTGCATGGGTGGCGATCATGGCCCTGCAGTGACCTTGGCTGGCTGCCGTCGCTTTCTCGATCAGCATCTCGATGCCGAGCTCTTGTTGGTCGGCATGCCTGATGCGCTGGCGGGTTTCACCCATCCCCGTGCCCGTGTCGTGGCGGCCAGCGAAGTTATCAACATGGAAGACCCGCTGGAGGTGGCCTTGCGCAAGAAGAAGGACTCTTCCATGCGCATTGCGATCAAGCAGGTCAAGGATGGTGCAGCTCAGGCGGCCGTTTCAGCAGGTAACACGGGGGCTTTGATGGCCATTGCCCGCTATTTGCTCAAGACGCTTGAAGGCATTGACCGTCCGGCCATTGCCACCCAACTTCCAAATGCTGTGGGCGGCGCGACCACCGTGCTGGATCTGGGTGCCAACGTGGATTGCGCGGCCGAACATCTGTTGCAGTTTGCCGTGATGGGTTCGGCCCTGGTGTCGGTGCTCAACGACGACGACAATCCTACGGTCGGGTTGCTCAATATTGGCGAAGAAGCTATCAAGGGTAGTGAAATCATTAAAAGAGCAGGCGAACTGCTTCGATCAGCTGCGAATGCGGGCGATTTGAATTTTTTCGGAAACGTTGAAGGTGACGACATTTTCAAGGGGACGACTGACATTGTGGTCTGTGACGGCTTTGTCGGCAACGTGGCTCTCAAGACCTCCGAGGGTCTTGCAACGATGATCGGGGGCTTCCTTCGGGCCGAGTTCTCGCGCAATATTTTTACCAAATTTGCTGCAATTGTTGCTTATCCGGTGCTAATTGCATTTAAAAAGCGGGTTGATCATCGTCGCTACAACGGCGCTGCACTACTCGGTCTGCGGGGACTGGTATTCAAGAGTCATGGTTCGGCGGATGAACTGGCCTTCAGCATTGCGCTGAGCCGGGCGTATGATGCGTCTCGCAACAAATTGCTGGATCGCGTCCAAGCCCGGATCGCTCATGCTGCTCCGCTATTGGCGTCAACGAACCGGCCTGATGCGATCACGCTGACACCCACTGACTAAATGAGACGTTACTCCCGCATTACTGGTACCGGAAGTTATTTGCCGCCGCACCGGCTGACTAATGCGGACCTGGTGGCGGAATTGGCTTCACAGGGTGTCGAAACGTCGGATCACTGGATTGTCGAACGTACCGGCATTCGGGCGCGTCACTTTGCCGCCAACGGGGTATTCAGCAGTGATTTAGGTCTCGAAGCGTCAAGAAATGCGCTCGTCGCGGCCGGCGTTGCGGCGGAGGACATCGACCTGATCATCGTGGCCACGTCCACCCCGGACATGGTATTTCCTTCTACCGCTGCCATCCTTCAGCACAAGCTGGGCATTGCCGGGTGTCCCGTATTCGATGTGCAGGCCGTCTGCAGTGGTTTCGTCTATGCACTGACCGTCGCCGACGCAATGATCCAGACGGGTTCGGCCAGCAAGGCACTCGTGGTGGGTGCGGAGGTGTTCAGCCGCATTCTTGACTTCAAGGATCGCACGACCTGTGTGCTGTTTGGTGACGGTGCCGGGGCTGTCGTGCTGGAGGCGTCCAGGACACCTGGCATCCTGGCCAGCGATCTGCATGCCGACGGAAAACATGTGGGCATCCTCTGCGTGCCTGGCCACGTATCGGGCGGGCAGATTCTGGGTGATCCCCTGCTGAAGATGGATGGCCAGGCGGTTTTTAAACTGGCGGTGGGGGTGCTCGAAGATGCGGCACGCGCTGTGCTGGCCAAGGCGGGAAAGACCGAAGCGGATATTGACTGGCTGGTGCCGCACCAGGCCAACATACGCATCATGCGTAGTACTGCGAAGAAGCTGGCGCTGCCGATGAGCAAGGTGGTGGTAACTGTGGATCAGCACGGAAATACGTCGGCGGCGTCCATTCCGTTGGCGCTGGACAGTGCAGTGCGATCGGGTCAGATCAAGAAGGGCGAAACCGTCATGCTCGAAGGGGTCGGCGGTGGATTTACCTGGGGCGCTGTGCTACTGAATTTTTAGTATTTGGAGGCCATGGCGCGCTGGGCAAGGCCTTGTTTGAATCAATTATTTTCCTCAAATTTCATGAACTCCTTTGCTTTCATCTTTCCTGGTCAGGGCTCCCAGGCCGTGGGAATGCTTGACGCCTGGGGTGACCACCCTGCAGTCCTGGAGACCTTAAGGGAAGCATCTGATGCACTGGGTGAGGACGTTGGCCAGTTGATCAAGGAAGGCCCAAAGGAGGCGCTCGCACTGACAACCAATACCCAGCCGGTCATGCTGGTGGCCGGTGTTGCGGCGTACCGGGCCTGGCGTGCTGAAGGTGGAGCCGCCCCTGCGGTCATGGCGGGGCATTCCCTTGGGGAGTACTCTGCCTTGGTCGCCGCCGGCGTTCTGACGCTGTCCCAGGCTGCACCACTGGTGCGTTTTCGCGCTGCCGCCATGCAGGAGGCCGTGCCGGTTGGCGCGGGAGCGATGGCGGCCATCCTGGGAATGGACGCTGCCAAAGTAATTGCAGGTTGCGCCCAAGCACAGGCGAGCTTTCCTGCAGAAAGTGGTGAGGTGGTCGAAGCGGCCAACTTCAATGATGCCGGCCAAACCGTGATAGCTGGCAGCAAGGCGGCCGTGGAAAAGGCCTGTGAAGTGCTGAAGGCCAACGGCGCCAAGCGGGCGTTGCCCCTGGCTGTCTCCGCACCTTTTCACTCGAGCCTGATGAAGCCGGCGGCTGAAAAGCTGCGCGCGAGACTCGCTTCCACCAAGCTCGAGCCCCCACAGATTCCTGTGGTAAATAACATCGACGTGGCGGCTGAAATCAGCCCCGACCGTATCCGCGATGCCTTGTACAGGCAGGCGTTCGGTCCAGTGCGATGGGTCGAGTGCGTCCAGGCGATCAAGGCACGTGATGTGTCGACCCTGATTGAATGCGGTCCTGGCAAGGTGCTCGCCGGAATGGTCAGGCGCATTGATGCGGAACTGACCGGGGCCGCCTTGTTCGATCCTGTGACCCTGCTCGAAGTGAAAGGTCTTTTGTCATGAATGGAATCAGATTCGATGGACAGGTCGCCCTGGTGACTGGCGCATCGCGCGGTATTGGCGCGGCGATAGCGCAGGAGCTTGCGGCACTGGGTTTGAAGGTCATCGGTACCGCGACAACCGACGAAGGCGCTGCCCGGATCAGCGCCGCGCTGGCCGCCTATCCCGGATGCCGGGGCGCTAACCTGAACGTGACCGATGCCGCCGCAATCGAAAAGACGATTGACGCTGTCGTGGCGGAGCATGGTGGCCTGCAGGTGCTGGTCAACAATGCTGGCATCACGCGTGACATGCTGGCCATGCGCCTGAAAGACGAGGATTGGGATGCCGTGCTGGACACCAACCTCAAGGCCGTCTTCCGGATGAGCCGTGCGGTTATCCGGCCCATGATGAAGCAGCGCTACGGACGCATCATCAGCATCACCAGCGTCGTCGGCGCATCGGGAAACCCCGGACAGGCGAACTACGCGGCAGCCAAGGCGGGTGTGGCGGGTATGACCCGTGCCCTGGCCCGTGAACTGGGCAGCCGCAATATCACCGTCAACTGCGTCGCCCCTGGATTCATTGAGACAGATATGACCGCAGCTTTGCCGGAGGCCCAGCAAAAAGCGCTGTTGACCCAGATTCCACTGGGCCATCTGGGCAAACCTGCCGATATCGCCCACGCCGTGGCCTATCTTGCGAGCCCCCAGGCCGCCTATGTGACAGGGCAGGAACTGCACGTCAACGGCGGCATGTTCATGACCTGAACGAAGGTAAACAGGCACACAACACAGACATTTCTTTACCCGTCGGCCCGTGCGGCTAGAGCACGCACTCTAAGGACAGGTAAAATCCATTTTTTTCACAACCCTCAGAGGGACATATGAGCGATATCGAAGCACGTGTCAAGAAAATCATCGCCGAGCAACTCGGCGTGGAAGAGTCACAAGTCACGAATGAAAAAGCTTTCGTAGCAGATCTCGGCGCCGACTCGCTGGACACGGTGGAACTGGTGATGGCACTGGAAGACGAGTTCGGGATCGAGATTCCGGACGAGGATGCCGAGAAGATCACGACAGTCCAGTCGGCGATTGATTACGCCAATTCCAAGAAGGCCTGATTTGCGATGACCCGTCGCCGCGTTGTTGTCACGGGTTTGGGATGCATCAGCCCCGTGGGCAATACGGTGGCGGATGCGTGGGCCAACCTGCTTGCCGGTAACTCCGGTATCGACCTGATTACCCGGTTCGACGCCACGAATTTTTCTTGCAAGATTGCTGGCGAGGTCAAGGGTTTCGATCTGGAGGCCTACATGTCCGCGAAAGAAGCGCGGGCGATGGATTCCTTCATTCACTATGGCATCGCGGCTGCAGCACAGGCTGTGGCAGACGCCGGACTGCCGACGGGCGAAGCACTTGGCGATGAACTGGCTACGCGCATCGGTTGCGTGATTGGTTCGGGTATCGGGGGCTTGCCGCTGATCGAGGAAACCCACGCCGAGTTGATCAACCGCGGTCCGCGCCGGATTACGCCGTTCTTCGTGCCGGCGTCGATCATCAACATGATTTCCGGGCATGTCTCCATCCGGTTCGGGTTCAAGGGCCCGAATCTGGCCATCGTCACCGCCTGCACTACCGGCCTTCACTGCATCGGACAGGCCGGCCGCATGATCGAATACGGTGATGCGGACGTGATTGTGGCTGGCGGCTCAGAAGCCACGGTGTCGCCGCTGGGCGTAGGGGGCTTTGCCGCCATGCGCGCCCTGTCCACTCGCAACGACGACCCAAAGACCGCGTCCCGTCCTTGGGACCGCGACCGTGACGGTTTTGTGCTGGGCGAAGGTGCAGGTGTGATGGTCCTCGAGTCCTACGAGCATGCCAAGGCGCGGGGCGCAAGGATCTATGCTGAACTGACAGGTTTCGGAATGAGTGCCGACGCCAGTCACATGACTGCACCTGACATGGACGGACCTCGACGTGCCATGGTCAATGCGCTGCGCAATGCGGGGATCAATGCGGATCAGGTGGATTACCTCAACGCACATGGCACATCGACCCCGCTGGGCGACATCAACGAAACCAACGCCATCAAAGCCGCGCTGGGCGACCATGCCAGGAAACTGGTCGTCAACTCGACCAAGTCCATGACTGGGCACCTGCTCGGCGGGGCGGGTGGTATCGAGAGCATTTTCACTGTACTTGCGCTGTACCACCAGAAAAGTCCGCCGACCATCAATATCTTCAACCAGGATCCTGATTGCGATCTGGACTACTGCGCCAATACGGCGCGGGACATGAAGATTGACGTTGCGTTGAAGAACAATTTTGGCTTCGGCGGGACCAACGGCTCTCTGGTTTTCAAGCGCGTCTGAACCGGCAGCGGGCCACCTTTTCGGCCCTGAACCGTGTTCTCCGACCCATGCACAGCGCCCCATCGGTTTCGTATCCGGTGGAGCGCTCCCGTTTCCTGGCGTGGGTACTGGCAGTCCTTTGGCTGACCGGTGCCGCCCTGACAGCGCTGTCGTGGCTGCGCGGGCCCCTCGTCGGATGGGATGTCGCCATCTCCTGCGCGGCCGTGCTGTCGGCGGGCCTGATGACAGGCCATTTCTGGCGGCGAATGCCCGGCGGGGAACTGCGATGGGATGGCCGCGGCTGGCAGGGTCCCGGAAGTTCGTCGGTAGCCAGAAGTGTTCGTGTTCACCTTGATCTGCAGCGCCATCTTCTGGTGAGCCTGCATGGACCGGCCTCTGCAGGCCGATGGCTTTGGCTGTCAGCCTCATCCCGGCCAGCCCGGTGGAATGATTTGCGCCGTGCGGTATATTCCCGCGCCATGACCGATGCTCAGCGGAATACCACAAATCAATGAGTGACTCCGCCTTGTCGCATCCCTCCTCTTCCGACAGCAGTGACCGTCAACTGGTCGAGCGTGCCGTGGCGGGCGACCAGCGGGCATTTGAACTTCTGGTCATCAAGTATCAGCGGCGCATTGAGCGCTTGATCGGGCGGATGGTCCGCGATGTTGATCTTGTTGAGGACATCGCGCAGGAAACCTTCTTGCGCGCCTGGCGGGCGTTGCACCAGTTTCGGGGCGACGCCCAGTTCTACACCTGGCTCTACCGGATCGCGGTGAATACAGCCAAGAAAGCGCTGATGGACCTGAAGCGCAATCCGACCGTTCGGGGAAATGCCGCTGATTCGGATGAAGAAGATGAAACTTTCCAGCGTGGAAACGAACTAACCAGCGAAGAAACGCCGGAATCCGTCTTTGCGGCCAAGGAGATCGCGGAGGCGGTGAATGCCGCGATGGAAGCGCTTCCGGAGGATTTGCGCCAAGCGGTGGCACTGCGCGAGATCGAAGGGCTGACATATGAAGAGATTGCAGACTTGATGGGTTGTCCGATTGGTACCGTGCGGTCCAGGATATTCAGGGCCCGCGAAGCCATTTCGGCACGCGTCAGGCCGATGCTGGAGCATCAGGCTGGGAAGCGATGGTAGTTCCGGGGTGCGTAATCGTGAATTGCAGGTATTGAAATGAACGCAGATGAACGACTGAAGCAACGTGAGCAGATTTCTGCCTTGGCAGATGGGCAACTGGACGACCTGGAATTTGCTGCGGCCTTGGAGTTGACAGCGGCTGAAGGCGACGCACGTGCGTGCTGGCGCGTGTATCACCTGGTTGGGGACGTATTGCGTTCTGGAGAACTGGCCGCCGTTGGTCGTGACCGTGACTTCCTCGCCAGGCTGAGCACCCGGCTTCAGGCTGAACCTGTCGCCCCCGAAGCCGGCAGAAGTCCCTTGAACAGTCCTGAATTGATAGCAGTGGGTGAGCAGAAAAAGACGGTGCCAATGCCGATTGGCAAAGCTTCGGCCAAGGCGGCCAATGACAGCAGCCTGCGCTGGAAGCTGGTCGCCGGTTTTGCATCAATCGCGGCGGTCGCAGCGATCAGCTTCAACGCGATCGGTACATTGGAAGGCCTTGGAAGCGGCACCCGACTGGCTCAGTCCGGCAAGTCGCCGGCCGCACCAGTTCCACCGGTTTTCATGGCGGCGGGGTCACCGGCCATGCCTGAGGAGCCGGTCATGATCCGTGACCGGCGGCTGGATGAGTTGATGTCTGCCCATCGCCAGTTTGGGGGTACCTCTGCCCTTCAGAATCCCGCAGGCTTCTTGCGAAATGCCACTTTCGAAGGGTCTGGACGATAGGCCTTTCCGTTCAGTCGACTGGCGTTTCGTTTGCCCAAACCATGACACTCTTGAATCTATTTTTCCTTGCTTTGGCGCTGTGGGCGGGTGGCGGTCTGCAAACGACCGCCGCCCAGACCTCAACGTCGTCCTCATCCGCCATCGCGCCGAAGGACGGCCACCCCGGGGCGGATCGAAGCACGGTCGAGTGGCTCATCCGGCTGCACGAAGCACCCAGAAAGCGAACCTACACGGGAACGCTGGTGGTTTCGAATGACGCCGGGGCGATGTCAAGCGCACGCATCTGGCATGTTTGTGATGGTGAACAGCAGATGGAGCGCGTGGAAACGTTGACCGGACCGCCGCGCTCAACGTTCAGGCACGACGATGATGTCGTGGTTTTTTCGTCCGACTCCCGGGTGGCACGCGTTGAAAAGCGTGAATCCCTGGGGCCTTTCCCGAATTTCCTGAAGGCAAGCGAGAGTGCGATTCCCGAGTTCTACAGTGTTCGTCAGATCGGCCGGGAGCGCGTCGCCGGAGTGGACGCGGATATCGTGCATTTCGTCCCGAGGGACAAGCTGCGCTTTGGCTATCGAATCTGGAGTGAAAAGAACACCGGACTGGCCGTCAAGCTCCAAACGCTGGATCCGGCCGGCAGGGTGCTGGAACAGGCCGCGTTCTCGGAGTTGCAGCTCGACGTGCCTGTGAAAATGGAGAAACTTGCCCAATTGATGGGCCGCACTGATGGGTACAGGCTCGAAAAATCGGAGATGGTGAAAACCACGGCGGCAGCAGAGGGCTGGTCGCTGGGCAACCCGGTACCGGGTTTCCGGCCGGTGAACTGCTTCAAGCGCCCTGCAAGCGAAAGATCCCTGCGAGGTGAAGGGACAGTGCAATGGGTGTTCTCCGATGGGCTCGCTACGGTGTCGCTGTTTGTCGAGTCTTTCGATCGTCAGCGCCATCTTCAAGAGGGTGCATTGGCGATGGGCGCGACGCAGACGCTGACGCGACGCCTGGGAAGCAAGGGCGACGGTGGTTGGTGGCTGACAGCCGTGGGGGAGGTGCCAATCCAGACCCTGCAGGCCTTTGCCCAGGGCCTTGAGCGGCGCAGGTAAGCCCCAATCTGGTCCCCCATGGCCGCTGGAGTCTGCCTGGACTCCTGAAGCGAATACTTTTTGATGGAAGGTTGATGATGTTGAAACTGGTACTGAAGGCTCTTCGTGTGCATGCATTTGCCGGGGTCGTACTTGCGGCGTCGCTGGTATCTTTGATGCCGTTCACGCCGGTCGCGGCGCAGGCCAACGCAGCGGGCCGGGGCTTGCCCGATTTCACCGAGCTGGTTGAACAGGTGGGCCCTTCGGTCGTGAACATCCGGACGACTGAAAAGCTTCGCGGCAATGGCAATCCTGGAGGCAGTTCGGATGAGGAGATGCAGGAGTTTTTCCGTCGGTTCTTTGGTGTGCCGATGCCCAACGGGCCGCGCCAGGCACCGCGTCCGAATCGCCCGCAAGAGGATGAACAGCCGCGCGGCGTCGGTTCGGGTTTCATCCTGACCAGTGATGGTTTCATCATGACCAATGCCCATGTCGTGGACGGCGCCGATGAAGTGATAGTCACCCTGACGGACAAGCGCGAGTTCAAGGCGCGTCTCATTGGTGCCGACAAGCGAACGGACGTGGCCGTCGTCAAGATCGATGCCACCGGTTTGCCTGCGGTAAAGATTGGTGATGTCAGCCGCTTGAAGGTGGGTGAATGGGTGATGGCAATCGGGTCGCCGTTTGGCCTGGAAAACTCCGTTACAGCGGGTATCGTTAGCGCCAAGCAACGCGATACCGGGGACTATCTGCCTTTCATCCAGACCGATGTGGCCATCAACCCGGGTAACTCAGGCGGGCCGCTGATCAATATGCGTGGGGAGGTGGTTGGCATCAACAGCCAGATTTATTCGCGCTCAGGCGGCTATATGGGGATTTCCTTCTCCATACCGATGGATGAGGCCGTGCGCGTCAGTGATCAGTTGCGCGCGAGTGGCCGTGTCACCCGAGGGCGTATTGGTGTGCAGATTGACCAGGTGACCAAGGAGGTCGCGGAGTCGATCGGGTTGGGCAAACCGCAGGGTGCTCTTGTGCGTGGCGTGGAGAGCGGCTCGCCAGCGGACAAGGCGGGTGTGGAGGCAGGCGACATCATTACGCGCTTCGATGGCAAGGTGATCGATAAGGCCAGCGATCTGCCAAGGTTCGTCGGCAATATCAAGCCCGGAACGCGCAGTACCTTCACTGTGTTTCGTCGGGGGGCGAACAAGGACCTGAGCATTGTGATTGGCGAAGTTGAACCCGAAAAGACCGCTGCGCGCAAGCCGACTGATCGCGAGGAAAAGGCAAAGCCGGGCGCAGCAGTGCAGTTGCTCGGCCTGAGCGTGAGTGAAATCGGCGACGCCCAGAAAAAGGAACTGAAGATAAAGGGGGGGGTCAAGGTTGATGCCGCGACAGAGGGCGCCGCGCGTGCCGGTTTGCGCGAGGGCGACGTGATCGTGCAGATCGCCAACACTGAAGTGGCCAGTGTGAAGGAGTTCGATGCCGCAGTGGCACGACTCGACAAGGCGAAGCCTGTCAGTGTTTTGTTCCGTCGCGGCGAATGGGCGCAGTACGCGCTGATTCGGCCGGCACGCTGAGTTCCATGGGGTGAGGGCGGGTCGGAAGACCCTGATCTCCCCTCGGGATTGAAGATTTTTTGGGGAGTTTGCTCCAGAAAATCAGGGCAAACGGCCCCTTTCGTCGAATCACGGTAGCCGCAGATTTGTTTGTACTTACTAACTTTGCTCGGAAGCTAATTACTTTTTTCGATAGAATCAAAGGTTGCTGACGGCGATTACCGGTATATTGAAATTGCAGAAGTCCACAATGCGGAATGTCCACGAAACATCCGCCATTGCCTGATCGTTCACCCACAAGTTGTCCAGATGACCTTCTAATCAAGGTGTTGATAAACTGTGTATAACATTCTTGTTGCGGGTCTGCAACGATGGAGATTTGGCGTTTTCAAGGCTGTACGTCCGGGCCTTTTTGCCTACAATGAAGTCCCAACTATCGCAGTTGCCTTTGATTGTTGGTTCAGGGCGCGTCAGCTTTCGACGCGCCCTTTTTTCTTTTGCCCGCTGTTTTAATTCAATTACTTGAAACTCATCTTTGATGAATCACATCAGAAATTTTTCGATCATTGCGCACATCGACCATGGCAAGTCGACGCTTGCGGATCGCCTTATCCAGCGTTGCGGTGGCCTGAGTGACCGCGAGATGAGTGAGCAGGTGCTCGACTCCATGGACATCGAGAAAGAGCGTGGGATAACTATCAAGGCGCAAACCGCTGCGCTGAAGTACAAGGCGCTCGATGGCCAGATCTACAACCTGAACCTGATCGACACGCCAGGCCACGTGGATTTTTCCTACGAGGTGAGTCGATCGCTTTCCGCTTGCGAGGGTGCGTTGCTGGTGGTGGATGCCAGCCAGGGCGTGGAAGCGCAAACGGTGGCCAATTGCTATACGGCACTGGAGCTCGGGGTGGAAGTGGTGCCCGTACTCAACAAGATGGACCTGCCGAACGCTGATCCGGACAACGCCAGGGCAGAAATCGAAGACGTGATCGGCATTGATGCGACCCACGCAATTCCATGCTCGGCCAAGACCGGCATGGGTATCGAAGAGATTCTGGAGGCCGTAGTTACTCGCATCCCCTCGCCCAAGGGAAATCCAGCCAATCCCTTGCGCGCGATGATCATTGACAGCTGGTTTGACAGTTACGTCGGTGTGGTGATGTTGGTGCGCGTGGTCGATGGACGTCTGGCCAAGGGCGAACGCATCAAGATGATGGCTTCTGGTGCCGTCTACAACGCCGACAACTTGGGCGTGTTCACGCCGGGCAACGAACCTCGGGACGCGCTGGAGGCCGGGGAGGTCGGCTACGTTGTTGCCGGCATCCGTGAATTGCAGGCCGCCAAGGTGGGCGACACCATCACGCTGGAAAAAAAGCTGCCCAACAATCTAGGTCCTGCCACCGAGGCCCTGCCCGGATTCAAGGAGATTCAGCCGCAGGTCTTCGCAGGTCTGTACCCGACCGAAGCCAGCGAATACGACTCTTTGCGCGATGCGCTGGAGAAACTCAAACTCAATGATGCTTCACTGCACTATGAGCCCGAGGTCAGTCAGGCGTTGGGATTCGGTTTTCGCTGCGGTTTTCTGGGCTTGCTGCACATGGAGATCGTGCAGGAGCGGCTGGAGCGCGAGTTTGATCAGGACCTGATCACGACGGCGCCCAGTGTGGTCTACCAGGTCGTCCAGGCGGACGGTGAGGTCAGGATGGTGGAAAACCCTTCCAAGATGCCCGACCAGGGGCGCCTTGATGAGGTGCGCGAGCCCATCGTGACCGTGCATCTGTACATGCCGCAGGAGTACGTTGGCGCGGTGATGACGCTGGCCAACCAGAAGCGGGGGGTGCAGATGAACATGGCCTATCACGGTCGCCAGGTGATGCTGACCTATGAAATGCCGCTGGCAGAGATCGTTCTGGACTTCTTTGACAAGCTCAAGTCGGTTTCGCGCGGTTATGCGTCGATGGACTACGAGTTCAAGGAGTACCGGGCAGCCGACGTGGTGAAAGTCGACATCCTGCTCAATGGCGAAAAGGTCGATGCGCTGTCGATCATCGTTCACCGGTCCCAGTCGCAGTATCGCGGGCGGGCAGTGGTGGCCAAGATGCGTGAAATCATCAGCCGCCAGATGTACGACGTGGCCATTCAAGCAGCGATTGGTGCCAACATCATCGCCCGCGAAACGATCAAGGCCTTGCGCAAGAACGTGCTCGCAAAGTGCTACGGTGGCGACATATCCCGAAAGCGCAAACTCCTCGAGAAACAAAAGGCAGGCAAGAAACGCATGAAACAGATTGGTTCAGTTGAAGTGCCCCAGGAAGCTTTCCTGGCGATCTTGCGGGTGGAGGACTGATGCAGTACCTGACCGCCCTGGTTCTTTCGGCCTTCGCAGGCTATGCTGCTGCCTGGTATTTCGGCATGCTTGAAGGCAACTTTGCCTTGTTGCTGTTTTTGGCCACGGTCGTGACCGGCTTGTATTGGCTGGCGGAGCGGTTCTACTTCTTGCCGCAACGGCAGAAGGCTGCCGACGCGCTGGAGGCGCAGGCGCTGCAAAGGCGTGCGGACCTCAACAAGATGGGCATAGCCCAAGTCGATGGCGACATTGCCGCAGCCAAACATCGGCTCATCATGCAGCCCTGGTGGCTGGACTGGACGGCCGGACTGTTTCCCGTGATCCTTCTGGTGTTCCTGTTGCGCTCGTTTCTTTTCGAGCCGTTCAAGATTCCCTCGGGGTCGATGATCCCCACCTTGTTGGTCGGTGACCTGATTCTGGTCAACAAATTTACGTACGGTGTGCGGTTGCCGGTGATCAACGTCAAAGTCACCGAAGGCAACAAGCCCCAGCGCGGTGATGTCATGGTGTTCCGTTACCCGCCCAAGCCCAGTCTGGACTACATCAAGCGGGTGGTCGGCCTGCCGGGTGATGAGGTGGCCTATCTCAACAAGAAGCTCACGATCAACGGGCAGCCGGTTCCCACGATCGCCTTGCCGGAGTATTTCGACGAGGATGCGATGCGGTATTTCCCGCAGTTTGACGAGGCTTTCGGCGAAAGAAAGCATCGCTTGCTGAATGATCCCTCCCGACCGTCGATGATCGTGGGCGCGGACGAATTTCCTTCTCGCCAGAATTGCCGTTACAGTGTCGAAGGGGTCGTGTGCAAGGTGCCAGAGGGGCATTACTTCCTGATGGGCGATAACCGCGATAATTCGTTGGATTCGCGTTATTGGGGTTTTGTGCCTGACCGGAATATTGTCGGCAAGGCTTTTTTTGTCTGGATGAATTTTGGCAATCTGAAGCGCATTGGATCGTTCAATTGACGGTCATGCATTTGAAAGGGGAACGGTTATGAGGCACGGAGTTCATTCAAGGGCACGCCAAAAAGGGATTTCATTTCTCGGCCTCGTTGTTGTTGGCGTCATTGTCGCCAGCGTCATGGTTGTGGGCGCTCAGGTGTTCCCGACGGTCATCGAGCACCAGGCGGCCTTGAAGGCCATTAACAAGGCCAGTGCCGGGAACACGGTTGCTGAAGTGCGTACCATTTTCGACAAGGCAGCCCAGATTGACGATATCAGCGCCATCACAGGCAAGGACCTCGAAATCACAAAAAACGGTGACAAGGTGGTCGTGGCTTTTGAATACAACAAGGAACTTCACCTGGTGGGGCCGGCCTATCTGCTGCTCAAGTACAGCGGGCGCTCCAACTCCAAGTAGGCGTGGAGTCTGTTCTTGATACGCTGCAAAGTCGTTTGCAGCACCACTTCTCTGACCCCGATCTGCTGACGCTGGCCGTCACGCACCGCAGTTTCTCCGCAGACCACAATGAGCGGCTGGAGTTTCTGGGCGACTCGGTGCTCAACCTTGCCGTGGCTCACCTGCTTTTTGAGCGATTGAGCGAGTTGCCCGAAGGCGATCTGTCGCGAGTGCGCGCCAATCTCGTTAAACAGGACACCTTGCATGGCCTGGCATTGAATCTGGGGCTGGCAGAGGCATTGCGTCTTGGCGAGGGCGAAATGCGCTCGGGCGGGCAGAGGCGACCCTCGATCTTGGCCGACGCGCTCGAGGCGATCCTGGGCGCCGTCTATCTCGATGCAGGCTATGGGGTGGCTGAGGCGCTGGTTCATCGACTGTTCGAGTCGGTGGAGATCAATCCGACCATGCAGGCGGCCGCAAAGGATCCCAAGACCGAGTTGCAGGAGTGGTTGCAGGCGCGCAAGATGCGGGTTCCTGTTTACCGCGTCGTGGGCACAACGGGCGCAGCCCACCAGCAAACCTTTGAGGTGGAGTGTGAAATCACCGAGTTGGGGATGACCCAGCGCGGCATGGGTGGCTCACGCCGGGCGGGTGAACAGGCCGCCGCCGCCGCGATGCTGGAGAATCTGAGATCCAAGACCCAATGAAAAATACTACAAATAGTGAAGCAGACAATGACCTTCCGAAGCTGGGAATAGCCCCAAAAGTCTCGGAGACTGGGGTTTCCGGCGGGTCTGCGGACGCCGCGCGGCGCTGCGGCCTGATCGCCATCGTTGGCAAGCCCAACGTGGGCAAGTCCACACTGCTCAACGCGCTGGTGGGACAAAAAATCAGCATTACTTCGCGCAAGGCGCAGACCACAAGGCACCGCATCACCGGTATCACCACGCGCGGCGCCACGCAGTTCGTGTTCGTCGATACGCCGGGTTTCCAGACACTTCACAACACCGCGCTGAACAAGTCGCTCAACAAGACCGTGCTGGGCGCCGTGGGCGACGTGGACCTAGTGCTGTTCGTAGTCGAAGCGGGCAGTTTCACGCCGGCCGACGAGCGCGTTCTGGCGCTGCTCAAGAGCGGTGTACCGGCCCTGTTGATCGCCAACAAGCTCGACACGGTGCACCGTCGCGCCGACGTGGCACCCTGGCTGCAGTCCATGCAGGCGCGACATCCGTTCGCCGAGTTCGTACCGATGTCGGCCAAGAATGCCAAGGACGTCGAGCGGCTGTTCGGTATCTGCGAGACCTACCTGCCCGAGCAGGAGTGGTCGTATGGCGAGGACGAACTCACCGACCGCAGCGAAAAATTCCTGGCCAGCGAAATCGTGCGAGAAAAACTATTCCGCTTCACCGGCGATGAGTTGCCTTACACGTCCACGGTCATGATCGACAAGTTCGAAGACGAGATCGGCCGCAACAAGAGCCGGCTAGCGCGCATCGCGGCCACCATCGTGGTCGAGCGCGACAATCACAAGGCCATGGTCATCGGCGAGAAGGGCGAGCGCCTGAAGCGGATCGGCACCGAAGCGCGTCAGGAACTCGAACGCCTGATGGATTGCAAGGTGTTTCTGGAATTGTGGGTGAAAGTGCGCTCAGGCTGGGCGGATGACGAGGCCCGCGTCAGGTCGTTTGGCTATGAATAGAGCCCCCACGCCTGTCACTTCGTGTACGGCGCTGCCCCTCGAGTGGTCTGGCCTTGCTTGGGGCGGCCCGGCGCTGCGGCCTGTCGCTCCAGCGCTTGTCTGCGCTCGCTGAGTCGTGACCGCCAGGCGCATCACCGAAGAACCGGCTTACGTCCTGCACCGCTACGACTGGAGCGAGTCCAGCCTGATCCTGGAAGTCTTCACCCGTCACCACGGCCGCATTGCGCTGGTGGCCAAAGG
>JAABQG010000003.1 GCA_011391595.1 Hydrogenophaga sp. | reverse complement strand
GAAGTTCTGCAGGGCCGAGCGCAGCACGTTGCGCCCGATGCGGCCGAAGCCGTTGATGCCGATCTTGAGGGTCATGACAGGTATTCCAAAAAAAGTGACTTGGAGGAATTCAGGCGGGCGACAGCGATGTCAGCGTTGCCAGCAAAGCGGTGAAGTCGGCGATCACCCGGTCCGGCGTGCAGGCCTCGATCGGCTCGCCCATGTTGTAGCCGTAGGGCAGCACCCACACCGGCACGCCGGCATTGCGCGCCGTGGCCACGTCGATGGACGAGTCGCCGACGAACAACGTGCGGCCGCGTTCCACCTGAAACTGCGCCAGGCAGCTGTTGATGCCTGCCGGGTCCGGCTTCTTCGCGGCCAGCGTATCGCCGCTGACCACACGGTCGAAGACCGGCGTCAACCGGTGCGCGTCCAGCACCGTGGTGGTGTAGCGCGATTCCTTGTTGGTCACCACGGCCAGCTTCACGCCCTGGGCGCGCAGGGCCTGCAGCACCTCGCGCACCTGCGGGTAGAGGTGGCTGCGCGTGCCGCAGCGGCGCAGGTAGTGCTGGTCGAAATCCGCGGCAATCAACGCCAGGCTGTCGGACTGGCGCACGGTATCCACCGTGGTGTCACCGGCAAACGCGAGCGCCTGGATCAGCAGGGTGCGGGTGCCGTGGCCGATCCAGTCGTTGACCTGCTGCTGGGAAACCACGGGCAGGTGAAACTGGCGCAGCGTGTCGTTGACCGCATCGCAGATTTCTGGCGCGGTTTCAATCAGCGTGCCGTCGAGGTCGAACAGCATCAGGTCAAAGGCTCTGGACATGGTCACAACCCGGTGAAGCGTTTCAGTGGGTACCCGGCACGATGTGCTCAGGCAAGGGCTGCTCGCCCCGATGCGCTGCGCGGTGTACCAGCGTGCGCACCGCCTCCACCACCCGCTCCGGAGTGATGCCGAAGTGCTTGTACAGGTCGCCAGCCGGGGCCGACTCGCCAAAGCTGGCGATACCCACCACCACGCCGGTGCGCCCCACGTACTTGCGCCAGAAATCCGGGTGCGCAGCTTCCACCGCCACGGTCGGCAGGGCCAGCGGCAGGATCATTTCCTGGTAGGCCTCGCTCTGGCGGTCGAACACATTGGTGCTGGGCATGGACACCACGCGGGTCGAAATGCCGATGGCGCTCAGCGCCTGGTGCGCGACCATCGCCAGCGAAGTCTCCGAGCCCGTGGCCACGATCACCGCCTGCGGGTTGGGCGTCTCGGCCAGCACGTAGCCGCCCTTGCGGATACTGTCCACCATCGCCACATCGGTCAGGCGCGGCAGGTTCTGGCGCGACAGCGCCAGTGCGCTGGGTCCGTCCCGGCGCTCCACCGCGCAGGCCCAGGCCACGGCGGTCTCCAGGCCATCTGCCGGGCGCCAGACGTCCAGCCCGGGAATGATGCGCAAAGAAGGCACGTGCTCGACTGACTGGTGCGTGGGGCCGTCCTCGCCCAGGCCGATGGAGTCGTGGGTGAAGACGTGGATCACGCGCAGCTTCATCAGAGCGGCCATGCGGATCGCGTTGCGGCTGTAGTCGCTGAAGGTCAGGAAAGTGCCGCCATAGGGGATGTAGCCGCCGTGCAGCGCGATGCCGTTCATGATCGCGGCCATGCCGAATTCGCGCACGCCGTAGCTGAGGTGATTGCCCCAGTGGTCGCGGCCGGCCTTCACGCAGCCCTTGAAATTGGTCAGGTTGGAGCCGGTCAGGTCGGCGCTGCCGCCAAAGAACTCGGGGACCAGCGGCGCCAGCAGGTCCAGCGCGTTCTGGCTGGCCTTGCGGGTGGCCACCGCTTCTGGTCTGGCGGCAATAGCGGCCAGTGCCTTGTCCAGTTCGCTGGCGTAGTTCGCACCCAGATCGCCCGCCATGCGGCGCTCGAATTCCGCCGCTTCCAGCGGGAACCGTGCGCGATACGCCTCGAACTTCTCACGCCATGCCCGTTCGGTCGCAACACCGCGCGCCACGGCATTCCAGGCCGCCGCGACTTCCTGCGGAATCTCGAAAGGCGCCGCCGTCCAGCCCAGCGCCTCACGCGTGGCGGCCACTTCTGCGGCCCCCAGCGCAGCCCCATGCACGTCGTGCGTGCCGGCCTTGTTGGGCGAGCCCATGCCAATCACCGTCTTGCAGCAGATCAGCGTGGGTTTTCCAGCGACATGGCTGGCCTGCGCGCGGGCGCTATGCACCGCTGCGTCGAGCGCCGCGGGATTGTGACCATCCACATCGGGAATCACGTTCCAGCCATAGGCGGCAAAGCGGGCCGGCGTGTCGTCGGTGAACCAGCCTTCCACATGGCCGTCAATCGAGATGCCGTTGTCATCGTAGAACGCGATCAGCTTGGACAGACGCAGCGTGCCAGCCAGCGAACAGGCCTCGTGGCTGATGCCTTCCATCATGCAGCCGTCGCCCAGGAAGGCGTAGGTGAAATGATCGACGATGTCGTAGCTGGTGCCGTCTTCCTCACGGTTGAACTCGGCCGCCAGCAGCTTCTCGGCCAGCGCCATGCCGACCGCGTTGCTGATACCCTGGCCGAGCGGGCCGGTGGTGGTCTCCACGCCGGGGGTGATGCCGAACTCGGGATGGCCGGCGGTCTTGCTGTGGAGCTGGCGGAACTTCTTCAGCTCGTCCATGGGCAGGTCGTAGCCTGTGAGGTGCAGCAACGCGTAGATCAGCATCGAGCCATGGCCGTTGGAGAGCACAAAGCGGTCACGGTTAGCCCAATGCGGGTTGGTCGGGTTGTGGCTCAAGTGCCGGTTCCACAGCACTTCGGCGATATCGGCCATGCCCATGGGCGCACCGGGGTGGCCGGACTTGGCTTTTTCGACGGCGTCGACGGCGAGCATGCGGATGGCGTTGGCCATCTGGCGGGCAAATTCGGGGGTTGGGTTCTGCATGGTGCTTGTCTCCCCTGCTTCAGCCTGCCAATGCCCGCTTGCGCCGTTCCATCATCCGCCAGACAAAAGGCGTGAAGATCAGCTGCATCGCCAGTTCCATCTTGCCGCCCGGCACCACGATGGTGTTGGCGCGGGACATGAACGAATCGTTGATCATGTTGCGCAGGTACTGGAAGTCGATGCCCTTGGGGTTGGCAAAGCGGATCACCACCATGCTTTCGTCGGCCGTGGGAATCTCGCGGGCAATGAAGGGGTTGGAGGTGTCCACCATCGGCACGCGCTGAAAGTTCACATGCGTGTGCATGAACTGCGGGCAGATGTAGTTCACATAGTCCGGCATCCGGCGCAGGATGGTGTCGGTCACCGCCTCGGTGCTGTAGCCGCGCTGCTTCTTGTCGCGGTAGAGCTTCTGGATCCACTCCAGGTTGATCACAGGCACCACGCCGATCAGCAGGTCAGGGTGCTGGGCGATGTTGACTTCGGGCGTGACCACGGCGCCGTGCAGGCCTTCGTAGAACAACAGGTCGGTGCCGGCGGGCACGTTTTCCCAGGGCGTGAAGGTCCCAGGGTCCTGTTTGTAGGGCGCGGCCTCCTCCGTGTCATGCAGGTACTTGCGGCGCTTTCCGGTGCCGGTGTTGGCGTAGTCGCGGAACAGCGTCTCCAGCTCGGCGAACAGGTTGTTCTCGGCTCCGAAGTGGCTGAAGTTCATGTTGCCGGACTTCTCGGCCTCGGCCGCCTTGAGCTTCATGGCCTTGCGGTCATGGCGGTGGAAACTGTCGCCCTCGATGATGGCGGCGTTCACGTTCTCGCGGCGGAAGATGTTCTCGAAGGTGCGCGTCACCGAAGTGGTGCCCGCGCCCGACGAACCGGTGATGGCGATGATGGGATGGCGTTCTGACATGGTGGAACCCTCGGAGAAGTGATTTTTGAATCTTTTAAGGCATTACCCAGCGTCGAATGGTTATTGTTCGCTATGGTTTCAGGATTTATCAGTCGCGGAACAAGCTGCGTGGTGCAAACAGCGGGTTCTCGATTTCGCGCGGCACGGGCTCGGTGTGGTAACGCTCGATGCGCTCCACCTCGTTTTTTGAGCCGAACACCAAGCCGATGCGCTGGTGCAGCGATGTCGGCTGAACGCCCAGCATCGGCTGGCGGCCGGTGGAGGCGCGGCCCCCCGCCTGCTCGATGATGAAACCGATCGGGTTGGCCTCGTACAGCAGGCGCAGGCGCCCGGGTTTGCTGGGGTCCTTGGTGTCGCGCGGGTACATGAAGACGCCGCCGCGCATCAATATCCGGTGCGCCTCGGCCACCATGCTGGCGATCCAGCGCATGTTGAAGTCCTTGCCACGCGGACCGGTCTTGCCGGCCAGGCACTCGTCCACATAGCGCTTCACCGGCGGCTCCCAGAAACGGCTGTTGGACGCGTTGATGGCGAATTCCTGCGTGTCGGCCGGAATCTGCAGGTTCGGGTGGGTCAGCATGAACTGGCCCAGGTTCGGGTCCAGCGTGAAACCCGCCGCACCGTTGCCCACGGACAGCACCATCATCGTGGTGGGCCCGTACAGCGCATAGCCTGCGGCCATCTGCTGCGATCCAGGCTGGAAGAAGTCGGCCTCGACCACG
Source organism: Hydrogenophaga sp. (assembly GCA_011391595.1). Classification (GTDB taxonomy): domain Bacteria; phylum Pseudomonadota; class Gammaproteobacteria; order Burkholderiales; family Burkholderiaceae_C; genus JAABQG01. The sequence continues at coordinate 83,365 of JAABQG010000003.1, read as the reverse complement.
TCGCGCCCGCTGTCGATCACGTCCTGCGGCGCGCGCAGGATGCTGAAGATGCTGCCCACCGTCACGTTCACGTCGATGTTGCTGGAGCCGTCGAGCGGGTCGAATACCAGCAGGTACTTGCCGCGCTGCTGGGCTACGGGAATCTGGTAGGGGTGGTCCATCTCCTCGGAGGCCATGCCCGCCAGGTGCCCGCCCCACTCCGTCATCTGCGTGAAGTATTCGTTGCTGAGGACGTCCATGCGTTTCTGCTCCTCGCCCTGCACGTTGACGCTGGTGGCCACCTCGGGCTCGGCATGGCCCAGCACACTGCTGAGTTCGCCGAAGGCCACCGAGCGCGCGATGGCCTTGCAAGCCAGGGCGACGTCGAGCAGCAGGGCGTTGAAGTCGCCGCTGGCGCCGGGAAAGCGCCGGCGCTGTTCGATGAGGTATTGGGTGAGGGTGAAACGGCGGCGCGTGGTCATGGGGGTCTTCTTTCGGACAATTTCAGGCGTTCAGGGAAGCGACGGTGCAGCGCGCGGCGCAATCGGGCCCGCCGCGCTGATCAGCTGCTGCATCACGGTGCGATAGCCACCGTCGGCGTCGGGCGCGCCAAACACCGCGCTGCCAGCCACACAGGTGTCCGCGCCCGCCGCGACGATCTCGGCGATGTTGTCGGTCTTCACGCCGCCGTCCACCTCCAGCCAGATCGGCTGGCCACCGGCGGCTTCATGGGCCTGGATACGCGCCCGCGCAGCGCGCAGCTTGGGCAGGGTGGAGGGAATGAATTTCTGCCCGCCAAAGCCCGGGTTCACGCTCATCAGCAGGACGATGTCGAGGCGGTCCATGACATGGTCCATCCAGTCCAGTGGTGTTGCCGGGTTCAGCACGATGCCGGCCTTGCAACCGAGGTCGCGGATCAATTGAAGCGTGCGGTCCACGTGGCGGCTGGCCTCTGGGTGAAAGGTAATGATGTTGGCGCCGGCCTTGGCAAACAGCGGAATCAGCGCATCCACCGGCTCCACCATCAGGTGCACGTCGATCGGAATCTGCACATGCGGCCGGATCGCCTCGCACACCAGCGGGCCGATGGTGAGGTTGGGCACGTAATGGTTGTCCATCACGTCGAAGTGCACCAGCGCGGCGCCAGCCGCCTCGATGGCGCGGACTTCCTCGCCCAGACGGGCAAAGTCGGCGGACAGGATCGAGGGGGAAATGCGCACGGTGTTGAATGTCATGAGGTTCTCCGGATGGAATCAGGCGCGCAGGGACGCTTTCGCCAAATACGCTTCAGCATGCCACGCATGCAAGTGGGCCACGTTGACTTCGCGCAAGGAAGGCAGCACCCGCAGCGCGCCCTTGAAGTCGTGGTGGGCCGTGAAAGTGTTGGGCGTGATGATCGTCGCCAGCCCGGCGGCCAGCGCGGCCTGCAGCCCGTTGGCCGAGTCCTCCAGGGCCAGGCAGGCCCGCGCAGGCAGTTGCAGCCGCTGCGTGGTCTGCAGGTAGACCTGCGGATGCGGCTTCTTGAAGGGCGCGGTGGACGCATCCTCGACCACGGTGAAATACTGCCGCCAGTCGAGACCGATGGCGGTGCGCAGCAGCGCGCTGATGTTGACCGGCGAGGTGGTGGTGGCGATCGCCAGGCGCAGCCCGTCGGCAAACGCCGCCTCGATCAGCTTGAGAACGCCAGGGCGCAAGGCCACCGCGCCGTCCTGCACCGCTTTTTCATAGGCGGCAGTCTTGAGATCATGAATGCGGTTGAGGGTGTCCTGCACAGCCTGGCCGTCCAGCGCCCTGATGTCGGGGTGCGCCTGCTTCCAGTAGTGCTGGATCCGCTCCTTGCCACCGGAGATACCGAGAAGTTCGGTGTACATCGGCTCGTCCCAGTGCCAGTCCATGCCCAGTTCGGCAAACGCGTGGTTGAACGCCGCACGGTGCGCGCTTTCGGTGTCGGCCAGGGTGCCATCGACATCGAAAATCAGGGCTTGAAGGGCGGTTGCGTGCATGGACTTTTTTCAGGTCAGGAGGGCTATGGGGTGTATGTATCAGTGAAGGTGGATTTACTTTAACCCCGTGAACTCATAAACTCCAATCACGTTTATTGAATTTTTCATCAGACTTATCTGATGGATCTGGAGTCCCGCCATGCGACCCTATTCCCTCAAACAGATCCAGACCTTCCTGGAGGTGGCGCGCCAGGGCTCGGTGTCCAAGGCGGCCGAGCGGCTGTTCGTGACCCAGCCAGCGGTCTCCATGCAGATCCGCCAGCTTGAAGACGCCTTCGGCCTGCCGCTGATCGAGCCTTCGGGCCGCAACATCCGGCTCACCCACGCCGGCGAGGCCTTTCGCACCCACGCGATTGCCGCCATGGGACAGTTCAAGGACCTCGAAGCCCTGATGGCCGAGCATGTGGGCCTGCAGCGCGGGCGCATCGACCTGGCCGTGGTCACCACCTCCAAGTACTTCATTCCCATGCTGCTGGTGCGCTTTGGCAAGCTGCTTCAGGGGATTGACATCCAGCTCAAGATCGACAACCGCGAGAACATCCTTGGCCTGCTGGCGCGCAACGAGGCCGACCTGGTGGTGATGGGCCGCGCGCCCGCCGACCTGGACTGCGTGGCCACCCCTTTTGCCACCAACCCGCTGGCCATCGTGGCCGCGCCCGACCATCCCCTGGTGCGCCGCAAGAAGCTGCCGTTCTCGGCACTGGCGGACCACGGCTTCGTGGTGCGCGAGGAAGGCTCGGGCACCCGAGCGGCCATGGAGCGGCTGTTCGCCGAAAACAAGACGACGCTGAAAGTCGTGATGGAAATGCCCAGCAACGAGACCATCAAGCAGGCCGTGATGGCCGGCATGGGCCTGAGCTTTCTGTCGCTGCGCACGGTGCGCCACGAACTGGCCAGCGGCCATATCGCGCTGGTGGACATCGAGGGCCTGCCGGTCATGGGCCACTGGTACGTGACGCACCTGAGCCAGAAGAAACTGTCCCCGGCCGCCCGTGCCTTCAAGGAGTTCCTGATCGAGCAAGGCGGCGCGCTGATGGACTCCTGGAGCTGATTTTCCGGACCAAAATGGCTTCTTCCCATCGTCGGATGGTCATCAGCCGCTATGTTTTTTGCACTTTTCTCCGGCAAGGCCAGACCGATCGGGGGCCGCCAGCGTGGTGACGCCGTGTTTGCGCGACGACCCGCCGCCAACAAGCCCAGGGCCGATATGGTTGAATCGCCGGTCCATGGACGGCTCCATGGACCCACTCACCGCGAACCCCCCATGAAATTCATCGTTCGAAGCTTCTTCAAGATCCTGCGCATCTTGCTCGGCCCTTTCATGCTGCTGCGCGAACGCCTGACCCGGCCCACCGGGCTGGTGCGTGCACCTGAACTGCAACAGGCCGTGGACCAACAATGCCAGAGCCTGGCGTTGTACCAGTTCAACACCTGCCCGTTCTGCATCAAGGTGCGCCAGGAGATGCGGCGCCTGTCCCTGCCGATCGAGCGGCGCGACGCCCAGAACGACCTGAAGAACTGTGCCGATCTGATGCAGGGCAGCGGCGCCACCAAGGTGCCCTGCCTGAAAATCACCGACGAAACAGGCCAGAGCCAGTGGCTGAATGACTCGGGCGCCATCATCGCCTACCTCCGGGGGCGCTTCGCGCCGGCCTCCGTCTGACCGGTTCATCGCATGGAAAACCCTGCAACCGACCCTTCTTTGTGACCCGGCTCGACGCCAGGAATTGCCCCGACTGGTAGTGTCTGCATCATTCCCCGCCACAGAGATTCCGAAAACCATGCAAGACCCTCGATGCTGCGGCACTGGCACCTGCCTGATTGACAGCCATGGACGTTGCTGGTGCGGCCAGCAATGGGATGGCGAGAAGATGTGTCGCCCCGCCCTGACCCCCGCGTCGACTGACGACAAGACCTTGGTTGACGAGGCCTTGAAGGCAGACGATGCCCAAGGCCCGCCCGCGTGAAAAACCCCCTCGGACTCCTCATCGTGCTGGCTCTGGGGCTGGCCGGGAAAACGGCGATGGCCACTGAAGAACCTCCATTTGAAATCCTGTCCCGGCATGACGCCATCGAGTTGCGCCGCTACCCGGCATTCATCGTGGCCGAGACCTTTGTCGAAGGCGACATGGACGCGGCTTCGGGCAAGGGTTTTCGCGCCATTGCAGACTACATCTTTGGCAACAACGTGGCGGTCGGCTCAGCACCCGACAAGGGCTCCGAGAAAATTGCGATGACCGCACCGGTGACGATGGAGCCTGTCAAGGCCGCGTCGCAGAAGATTGCCATGACTGCGCCCGTAACCCTGGAGCCCGCGCCGGCTGGCGAGCTCGCCAGCCTAACGCCAAAAGCCCTTCAAGGCGCCCGGCGCTGGCGGGTTCATTTCGTGATGCCCAGCGCATACACCCTGAAGACTCTGCCCAAACCCAACAACCCGGCCGTGCAGTTGCGTGAAGTGCCGGCCAAGACCTGGGCCGTACTGAGCTACTCGGGCTTGAACACCGAGGCCAAGGTCCAGCAGCGCACCGATGAGCTGGTGGCGTGGCTGGCCGGACAAAAGATCACGTCGGTCGGCAACCCGCAACTGGCACGTTACAACCCGCCCTGGACCCTGCCCATGTTTCGCCGCAACGAAATCATGCTGGAGATTCAGTAGCGAGGGTGCATGGCCCCCAAGACCCGCACTGACAGGATGGCTGGAGTTTTTGCGGCACAGGCGCTGCGTGGGTCGATGCCGTCGGCCACGAAATCAAACCAGAGAGTGAGGCAGGAATGCTTATTCGTGTGATTTACGTCAGCACCTCTGCAGGCCCGCAGACCAGCACAATGACCCACTCGATCTTGAAGACGGCTCAAGCCTGGAACAAGGCAAACGACATCACGGGCGTGTTGTGTCAGGGACCGGGCGTTTTCTTGCAGGCGCTTGAAGGCGAACGCGGCAGTGTCACCAGGCTCTATTCACGCATTTACGCAGACCAGCGCCACACCGATGTGAAGCTGATTCATTGTGAAAGCATTGACCGCAGGCGCTATGAAAAGTGGTCCATGGCGCACGTCAGCCTGCAGGAGCTTGATCCCGGGAAAAAAATCGAATGGCCGGAATTCGATCCTTACTCCGCCTCGGGACAGTTGGTGATGGCGCGCATTGACGAGCTTCTGGCGTCGGGCACGGTGATCCAGAGTCCGGATTCCTGACCAGAACTTCTTGACGGCGCGACGACAAACGACGCGATCGGGGTCCGCCGGACCGCTGCGTCCATGGTTCGGGATGCAGGAGATCACCCACAACGCCCTGGCGGTCAGGCGCCCTGTGGCCTGACGGCGCCAGAATACATATCAAATACGCTTTTTCACAGCGTCGCAGAGGGTCAACCCGCTATGGAAACAGGACTTTCTATCCTGCCCGTCCCGCCTCCAGCGCCTCATGCAATTCCACCAGCGCCAGGGTCAGCTTGTGGTTCGGGTCCATGTAGATCATCGGCAGGCTTTGTTCATGCGATTCGCGGATCCGCACTGACGAGGGCAGGTAGGGCTGCAGCACCGGCAGGCCTTCGTCGATCAGTTCCTGCACCACGCGCTGGGGCAGGTTGGCTCTGGGCTGAAACTGGTTGACGACGATGCCTTCCACCGCCAGATCGGGGTTGTGGTCGGCGCGGATTTCCTCGACGTTTTCCATCAGAGTGTAGAGCGCCTTGCGTGAGAACTCGTCGCAGTCGAACGGGATCAGGCAGCCGGTGGCCGCGATCAGGGCCGAGCGGGTGTAGAAATTCAGCGCCGGCGGCGTGTCGATGTAGATGCGGTCATAGGTCTCGCCGAGCTTCTGCAGGGCTTCTCGCAGCTTGTAGAGCTTGTGGCGCGACTCCAGCTTGCCCTGCAGTTCATCGAGCGCGGGGCTCGACGGCATCAGGTCCAGCCCCTCGTGCGGGGTGCTCACGATGTATTCGCCGGGCGCCACGTTGCGCAGGCTGAAGCTCAGGGTGTTCTCGAAGAAGCCGGCCACGCTGGGCTGGGCGTCGGTGGCGCTGTCGCCCATCAGGTAGCTGCTGGAGTTGCCCTGCTGGTCCAGGTCGATGACCAGGGTGCGCAGCCCCTGGCTGGCGCTGATGGCGGCCAGGTTGCAGGTGATGGTGGATTTGCCCACCCCACCCTTCTGGTTGAAAACGACGAGCGGCATGACGGAATTCCTTGTACGGGGGTGGGTGTGACGTGACAGAAGCACCGATTGTGCCCAGTCTTAAATCATCATAAAAAAATGATTAGATGCAAAGTTTATTTGAATTTTCATTATGAATAAGCCTGCCTATAGTCCACTCCATCGTCAGCCACTACCGGAGATATCAAATGGACCAATCAAACCGCTACTCGGACCTGAGCCTCAAGGAAGAAGACCTGATCAAGGGCGACAGCCATGTGCTGGTGGCCTACCACATGCAGCCTGCGGCGGGCTATGGCTACCTGGCCACCGCGTCGCACATCGCGGCCGAGTCATCCACCGGCACCAACGTGGAAGTCTGCACGACGGACGACTTCACCAAGGGCGTGGATGCGCTGGTGTATGAAATCGACGAAGCCAAGGGGGTGATGAAGGTCGCCTACCCGATCGACCTGTTTGACCGCAACATCACCGATGGCCGCGCCATGCTGGTGTCGTTCCTGACACTCGCCATCGGCAACAACCAGGGCCAGGGCGACGTCAAGTGCCTGAAGATGCACGACTTCTGGGTGCCCCGGCAGCTGCTGCGCCTGTACGACGGCCCGGCCAAGGACATCACCGACCTGTGGGAAATCCTGGGCCGCTCCCGGGTGGACGGCGGCTACATTGCCGGCACCATCATCAAGCCCAAACTGGGCCTGCGCCCCGAGCCGTTCGCCAAGGCAGCCTACCAGTTCTGGCTGGGCGGCGATTTCATCAAGAACGACGAACCCCAGGGCAACCAGGTGTTCTGTCCGACCAAGAAGGTGATTCCGCTGGTGGTTGACGCGATGAAGCGCGCCATGGACGAGACCGGCCAGGCCAAGATCTTTTCGGCCAACATCACCGCCGACGACCACTACGAGATGCTGGCCCGCGCCGACTACATCCTCGAGGCCTTTGGCCCGGACGCGAACAAGGTGGCCTTCCTGGTGGACGGCTACGTGGGCGGCCCGGGCATGGTCACCACCGCGCGCCGCCAGTACCCCGGCCAATACCTGCACTACCACCGTGCCGGCCATGGCGCGGTGACGTCGCCTTCGGCGCTGCGCGGCTACACGGCCTTCGTGCTGGCCAAGATGAGCCGGCTGCAGGGCGCCTCCGGAATCCACGTCGGCACCATGGGCTACGGCAAGATGGAAGGCGCACAGGATGACCGCAACATCGCCTACATGATCGAGCGCGACTCAGCCGACGGCCCCTACTACCACCAGGAGTGGTATGGCATGAAGCCCACCACCCCGATCATCTCGGGTGGCATGAACGCGCTGCGCCTGCCCGGCTTCTTCCAAAACCTGGGCCATGGCAACGTGATCAACACCTCGGGCGGCGGCTCCTATGGCCACATCGACTCCCCCGCAGCCGGCGCGATCTCGCTGCGCCAGTCTTACGAGTGCTGGAAGGCTGGCGCCGACCCGATCGAGTTCGCCAAGGAGCACAAGGAATTCGCCCGCGCCTTCGAGTCGTTCCCGGGCGACGCTGACAAGCTGTTCCCGGGCTGGCGCGAGAAGCTGGGCGTGCACAAGTAAAAGCCGCCATGACCACCGACTACCGGATCGCACACGAACCCTATTACCAGCCGCTGTCCAATGAAGTGGCACTGTACGAGGCAGCCTACAAAGCCCGCCTGCCGGTCATGGTCAAGGGCCCCACCGGTTGCGGCAAGTCCCGGTTCATCGAGTACCTGGCCTGGAAGCTGGGCAAGCCCCTCATCACCGTGGCCTGCAACGAGGACATGACGGCCAGTGACCTGGTGGGCCGCTACCTGCTGGAGGCCCATGGCACGCGCTGGCTGGACGGCCCGCTGGCCACCGCCGCACGTATCGGCGCGATCTGCTACCTGGACGAAATCGTCGAGGCGCGCCAGGACACCACGGTGGTGATCCACCCCCTGACCGATCACCGCCGCCAGTTGCCGCTGGAGAAAAAGGGCGAGCTGATCAAGGCGCACCCGGACTTTCAGCTGGTGATCTCGTACAACCCCGGCTACCAGAGCCTGATGAAAGACCTGAAGCAGAGCACCAAGCAGCGTTTTGTAGGCTTTGACTTTGACTACCCCCCGCCCGAACTGGAGGCCAGCATCGTGGCCACCGAGACCGGCATCACCCTGGCCGATGCCACGCGCCTGGTCAAAATTGGCGGCACGGCGCGCGCGCTCAAGGGGCACGGGCTCGACGAAGGCATTTCCACCCGCCTGCTGGTGTACGCCGCCACGCTGATCCAGAACGAGGTGGCGCCAACGGACGCTTGCCGCATGGCGCTGGTGCGGCCGATTACCGATGATGCCGACATTCGCGCCACGCTGGATCACGCCATTGACGCAGTGTTTGGCTAGGCAGGCAACGATCGTCGTTGCACCGTGCTCGCCCGTCCATGAACCCTGCTGTCAGCCCCGATCAACTGCAGGCCTGGCAAGCGCAACTGGACTGCGGCTTTCCCCAGGTGGCCGATGTGTTCGCCGCCTGCATGGCGGACGCCCGCGCCCGGCTCAGCGCCGAAGGCCTGGACGACTACCTGACACAGGCCCGCACGCTGGGCAAGATGGGGCGAGGCGTCGAGCCCGTGCTGATCTTCTTGCAGGAATGGCCGGGCATCGCGGCGCGGGTGGGTGAGGACGCGCTCAGTCCGGTAATGGCCGCCGTGCGGGTGATGACCAAATCCCCGAACGGTCATGCCATCGCGCCGTTCCTGCAGGCCCTGGCCACCGTGGCCCGCCGACTGCCCACCCAGGCGCAACTGCAACACTACCTGGATGTCAGCCTGCTGCTGATGGAGCGCACCAGCACCTCGATCCACGGCACGCACAAGACCTATGCCAGCCCCAGCCTGGCCCTGTTTTTCGAGAAATCAGCGCAACTGCTGGAACTGCTGAGCCTGCAGGGCCTGAGCAACTGGGTGGACTACGGCATCCGCAACTACAGCCACCACCCCGAGCAGCAGCGCGAGTATTTCCGCCTGACCTCCGCCGACAGCCGCGCCGTGCTGCAGCGCGAGCGCCACGGCACGCTGCTGGTGGACCACATCCGAGCGCTGGACCTGTACCTGCAGGCGCTGTGGAACGACGGCGACGTGCTGGTGCCCTACTCCACCACCTTCGATGTGCAGCGCCACCCCATGCCTTACTTCGATGCCATGGGCATCCGCCTGCCCGATGTGTACGACGAGCGCGCCGGCATCAGCGGCATCGACCGCTACCGCGCGGCGCTGGCGCACATGGCCGCGCACCGGCGCTGGAGCACGCCCATCTTTGCCGACAACTTCAGCCCGGCGCAGCGCCTGGCGATCGAGTGCTTCGAGGATGCCCGGGTCGATGCGCTGGCGGTGCGCGAATACCCCGGCCTGAAACGCATCTTCAAGGCCTTGCACCCCACACCCGTCGAGGGGGCCTGCAACCCGGCCACGCATTCGTGCCTGCGCCACCGGCTGGCGTGCCTGTCGCGCGCCCTGTTTGACCCGCCCAGACGCTTCGAGAACGTGCAGATCGCGGACTGGATCCAGCGATTTCACGCGCTGCTGGCGCACGGCGCGTCGAGCACCTCCGAGATCGCCGGGCTGGCCCTGAGCTATCTGGGCAAAACCCGGCTGCAAAGCGACCAGTTGCCCAACACCTGGTTTGCCGACACGGAGGTGGACTACCGCGATGACAACCGCCACCTGTGGCGCTTTCATGAGCTCAGCGACGACGAGGAGATGTTCGATGACGACCGGAAAACGCCGTCGAAGGAAGAGATTCAAAGCCTGCCGCCGCGCCATTACCCCGAATGGGACTACACCAGCCAGACGTTCCGGCCGGACTGGGTGAGCCTGTACGAGCGGCTGCACCCCAGCGCCAACCCGGCTGACATCGATGCGCTGCTGGCCAAGCATGGCGCGCTGGCCAAGCGCCTGAAACGCCTGCTGGACTTGCTCAAGCCGCAAGACAAGGTGCGCGTGCGCTACCAGGAAGACGGCAGCGAGCTGGATCTGGACGTCGCGATTCGTTCGCTGATCGACCTGCGGGCCGGCAGCCAGCCCGATGCACGCATCAACATGAGTCACACCACCGACGGCCGCAGCATTGCCGTGACCTTGCTGCTGGATCTGTCCGAATCCCTGAACGAGAAAGCGCGCGGCTCAGAGCAGACCGTGCTGCAACTCAGCCAGGAGGCCGTGTCGCTGCTGGCCTGGGCGATCGAGCAGCTGGGCGACCCGTTTGCCATTGCCGGATTTCACTCCAACACCCGCCATGATGTGCGTTATTTTCATATCAAGGGCTTTGGCGAACGCTGGGGTGACGAAGTCAAGGCCCGCCTGGCCGCGATGCAGGCCGGCTACAGCACCCGCATGGGCGCGGCAATGCGCCACGCGGCGCACACGCTGGGCACGCAGCGGGCCGACAAGAAACTGCTGTTGGTGCTGACCGACGGCCAGCCGTCGGACATTGACACACAGGATGAACGCCTGCTGATCGACGATGCGCACCAGGCCGTGCGTGAACTCGATACCCAGGGGATATTCACCTACTGCATCAACCTGGATGCCGCGGCGGATGCCTACGTGAGCGACATCTTTGGGCGACAGTACACGGTGATCGACAACATAGCGCGGCTGCCCGAACAACTTCCCAGGCTCTTCATGGCGCTGACGCGCTAGAACGCCGGACCTGGAAGCGCAGGCCTGAGCCAACCTCAACCCAGCGTGTCGTTCATGATGTTGTTCGCCCAGGCCATGGCAAACAGGCCCTCGGTGACGGAGGGTGCGGATGACAGCCCCCCGGCACCGGGCGCGGCCACCATGGTCTTCTTGTCGGCGTCGTAGCGGTACACCGCTGCAACGTGGATCACCTCCGACTGCGAGACGAAGCTGTAGCAGGTGTTGGCAATGATGGGCATCTCGGGCACGGGCTGCCCCACGGACAGCGCTGCAATGGCCCCCGCGCAGACCTTGGCCTCCTGGTTCGCCATGTGACCCGACTTGGGCATGCCCGGCGCGCCTGCAATCGAATCACCCAGCACATGAATGCCCTTGTGCCGCGTGGACTCATAACTCAGAAAATCGACGCCACACCAGCGGTCGCCCACATTGGCCAGGCCGGTGCGCCGCGCGATGGCGCCGGCGCGCTGCGGCGGAATCAGGTTGAGCACGTCCACCTTCTGCTTACCCTGCACTTTCAGGTCAATGGTGCGCGTGGCGGCATCCACCCCTTCGACTTCGGCGTTGGGCACATATTCGAGCAGGCCTGCGTACTTGTTTTTCCAGACAGCCTCGAACAAACCTTTCTTGGCCTGGATCTCGGGGTTGCTGTCGAACACCAGCAGCTTGCCCTTGGGGTTACGCACCTGAAGAAAGTAGGCAATCAGGCTGGCCCGTTCGTACGGGCCGGGCGGGCAGCGGTAGGGCACCTTCGGAATATGCATCGCGATGACACCGCCCTGCGGCATGGCGTAGAGCAGTTCCTTCAAACGCTGGGTCTGCTCTCCAGCCTTCCATGCGTGCGGTATCAGGGCCTGGGCCTGTGCACTGCCCATGCCGGCAATGCCATCGTAGTTGTAGTCCACGCCGGGTGCGACGATCAGCCGGTCATAGGCGACCTTGTCCTTGCCCGCACGCACCTCGCGCTTTTCCGGGTCGATCTCGTCAGCGGTTGAACGAATCCAACGAAGATCATGCTTGGTGACAAAGCGGTCATAAGGCCGGGTAATGTCCCTGAGCGTCATGCCGCCATGGATGACCCGGTTGCTCATCGGGCACATGATGAAGTCGGCATTCGGCTCGATGAGCGTGACCCTGAGCGCGGGGTTGAAGCGCTTGAGGTAGCGGGCGGCGGTGGCGCCGCCAAAACCGCCGCCGATGATGACGACACTCTGGCCGCTCTGGGCGTGGCTGGCAAAGGGACTGGCCACCACGGCCGCGCCGGCGGCCTGAATCAGGGTTCGACGTGACAGGGTCATGCTGGCCTCACTTGAGTTGGGAAAAGTACTGGGCAATGCGCTTGAGTTCGTCATCGCTGTAGCCCTTGGCATGCTGGTGCATGATGGTGGCGGGCCGCTTGCCGGCCTTGAACTCCAGCATAAGGCCGGACAGTTCTTCCGCAGGTCGCCCGCCGATGGACATGGCGGTGCCCTCGGCCCTGCCCTCGGGACCGTGGCAGGCCATGCAACTCGACGCCCACAAGGCGGTCTGGAAATCCGCAGGCGAAGCCTTCGCGGGTTGGGCTGCCACCAAAGGGGCGCTGACTGACAGCGCGAAGGCCACAAGAATAAGCTTTGCCACGTTCATCCTCCAAAAGTTGGGTTTCGCAAGTCAACCGACCCGCTGAAACGGGTCACAACATCATCAATGAGCTACAAATGTTAGCGCGGCCAGGCATTGCAGCCACACAGATTCCGGGCACGTACTGCCGCGTTGGGCGCATGGCAGGTCTCACCGCGCTTGCCCCTACTGCAGCGGCAAGCCACGGCGCAGCCAGCCCGGACCGGCCGCGCTGCCGGCCATGCCTTCGCGGACGTTGAAGACCCGCGTGAAACCATGAGCCTCCAGGTAACGCTGGACCTGGGTGGTGCGATTGCCAGTGCGGCAAATCAGGGCGACCGGGGCATTCTTGTCGCCCTTGGTGTTCTTGAGCAGTTCTTCCATGAAGCCAGGCCCTCCCTTGGGATGCTGCATGTCGACGCGCACCGCGCCCTGGGCCACGCCGGTTTCTTTCCATTCCCCCGGCGTGCGGATATCGACGAGCAGGAGCTTGCCCGCCTTCACCTGCGCCAGCGCATCAGGCGCACTCAACTCCGCGCCGGGCGCCGCGATGGCCGGGGTCAAGGTCAGGGTCAGTGCAGCGAACCATGCCAGGGCACTGCGGCGGGACGTCAGGCAACTGCCGCTCACTGGAAAAAGGCTTTCAGTTTCATTCATATTTGTGCAAAGAAGGATTTCACCTCAGATGCCCTGCAAAAGGGGCAGATCAAGGATGCGGTAGACGCGCCCCTGCTTGTCCAGGGGCTCCATGGCTTTTTCGCGCACCAGGGCACTGACTTCGCGGCTGACGGTCTCAAGCTTGAGATCGAGCATGGCGCCCATGTCCTCGCGGGAAAACAGCGTGGCGATCTGCGCGTCCGCCGGATTGCGCATCTTCAGGATGAAATGCGCCACGCGTTGGCGCGCGGTGCCGAAGTTCAGGTCGGCCAGCCAGTCGTCGGCTTCCTTGAGCGCGTGCTGCCATTTTTCCATCAGGCGTTTGTGCAGGCGCGTCGAGGTTCCACCGAGCTGGTTGATGACCGACAAGGGGATCCGGCAGACCGAAATGTCGGTCAAGGCCACCGCATCAGTGGCGTATTGCGCGGTGGCCAGTGCCTCCAGGCCCGCCACATCCCCGGGACGCAGCACCCGCACGATGCGTTGTCGCCCATCGGGCGTCACTCGCACCAGCTTGATCATGCCGGTACGCAGCGTAAAGATGCCCGCGGCGGGTGACGCCTCGGCGAACAGGACCGTGCCCACTTGAAACTCCAGGTCATCGATCGGCGAGTGGATCATGCCGAAGTCCTGCTCGTTCAGGTCGGCAAACAACACCATGTCCCGGATGCCGCAGTTACGGCAGTCGGAGGTGCCTTTCCAGGCGGATTCGGTCTTGATGGGAATCATGGCTTGCCGTCAGGCGTCCGTTGTAGTTTCAGGGTCCCGCAAATTGTGGCACGCGTGGCCGGCCGTCATCCTGCCGTTTACCCTGCGCTGACGCCCCGTCCGGTCCTGTCCTGTCCAATGATCGCGGCGTTCCTGCGTCACCTGAATGCGCCTGATTACTACTTTATTCATAGCTGACAATGACCAATTGACGCTGGAAAGTCACGAAAAAATACTCAATTCAGTGCAAAAATCAGCCGCGCACGGCCTTGCGCGCGGTTTCCAGCCGCTGATCCAGATACGCGCCGTAGAAATCGGGCAGCATGCCCCCCACCAGTCGTTCGGCGACCTCAAGGCCGCCCCGACCGAAGAACAGCAACGTAGGCGCCAGCTTGATCGCCCAGCGGCGGGTCATCCGCTCGTGCGTCAAGGACTGACCCTGAAAGTCCTTGAGCGGTCGCGTGGTGCGCATGTCGACCTGCACGATGGCGAGCTGGCCTTCCGCGCGCAGCGGGGCGAGGTAGCTGTTTCGGGCCACGACGCAGAACGGGCACCCCTCCAGGCTGACCATCACCACCAGCGGTTCGCCGCGCTGCAGCGCGGCCGCCAACTCGTCGGCCAGCGAGACCGCCTGGGGCAGCGGGGCCGATGCCGCCCGGGCTGCGGGCCAGACGGCCGCCAGCGCGCCGGCAACCACCAGCTGGCGCCGCTGAAGGGTCACCGTCGCGTCGGGAGTGGAAACAGGCAAGGTGTTCATTTGGCTTCGTGCTCCATCAGCAGGTAGGTGTTGTAGGCGTTCATGCGATTGGCGACCCGGAACAAGGGAAGCTTCTCGAAGCGGCTCCAATCGGCGGCCTGGTAGGCGTCCTCGAAGGGTTCGAGGTTGCGCGCGGCCTCGCCCATGGTCGTGCGCAGGTAGACCAGGTAATCGCGGGTCTGCTGCATGTCCCGGCGGGCTTCACTGGAAAGTGGCCCATGCCCGGGCACGATTGTGGTGGCATCAAAGGTCAGCAGCACGTCGAGCGCCTGGATCCAGCGGCCGCTGTCGGCCTGACCAACAAACGGAATGCGGTTGCGAAACACCAGGTCACCGGCGAACAGCACTTTCTCCTTCGGCAGATAGACCACCAGGTCTTCCGGCGTGTGCGACGGGCCCACGTGCCGGATCACGAAGGATGTGCCGCCCACACTCAGGGTCTTGTCGCCATCGATCCACTCGTCGGCGCTGACCAGAACGGTCTGGGCGTCCACCCAGGGCGCAAGTTCGGTGCGGGAGGTCTCCAGCCGCTGCCGGGCGGTCTCGGAGTTCAGGTACTCCAGCGCTGAGCGGTGCGCGATGATGCGCGCGCCCTGTTTCCTGAATGCCTGCAGGCCATAGATGTGGTCCGCATGGTAGTGCGTGACGATCACGTGGGTTACCGGTTGGGGCGTCAGCTTTCGGATCTCCTGCAGCAGGCGCTCGGCCAGCGCCGGCGAGCCCAGCGCGTCGATGACCACCACGCCGGCGGGCGTCACCACGAAGGCCGCGTTGGAGATGAAGTTCTGGTTGGCCGTGGAGCCCAGTGCAGACAGGCCCTCGACGTACCACGCCGAAGCCGCCACCTGAACCGCCTTGAGCGCCGGGGTTCCTTGAGCCAGCAACGGCGACAGCGGCAGCCCGGCCATCAACATGACCAGCCCCACCCGCCGGGTCACCCGGCAAAACGCCTCGAGGGTTTTCATTCACTGTTCCTGACCTGTGTGGGGCCGCCACCACGAACCCCATCAGGCAGCGGCGATAGTGCGACGACCCATTGAGGGAACCCGTTGCTTCTTGACCGGGATCAACCGTTTGAGCCGGCGCGTAGCTACCATCATATAAGTTTTCACTGAATTATTGAGGATTGGCGTGAATCTGGCAACGATTTTGGAGCAGTATGGCGATGGTGCCGTGCTGGCGGCCGGTGGCGCGATCATCGGGGCCTTGTTCGGCTTCACCGCCCAGCGCTCGCGGTTTTGCCTGCGGGCCGCCGTCATCGAGTTCTGGCATCGCCAGCTCGGCGAGAAGCTGGCGGTCTGGCTGCTGGCCTTTTCGTCCGCCGTGGTCGGCGTGCAGGCGCTGATCCTGCTGGGGGCTCTGGACGTGAGCAACGCACGTCAATTGGCTGCGCGCGGCAGTCTCTCCGGCGCACTGATCGGCGGGCTGCTGTTCGGCGCCGGCATGATCATGACGCGCGGCTGTGCCAGCCGGCTGCTGGTGCTGTCGGCCAACGGCAACCTGCGGGCCCTGCTGTCGGGACTGATCTTCGCCGTCACGGCGCAGGCCACGCTGGGTGGTGCACTGGCGCCGCTGCGCAACAGCCTCAGCGCCCTGTGGACGGTCGAAGGCGGCGCCACGCGCGACCTGCTGGCCCTCACCGGCGTAGGCCACTGGGGCGGCTTGTTGTTTGGCCTGGGCTGGATGATCTTCGCACTGGTGGTCAGTCTGCGCAGCGGTGGAGGCGCCTGGAAATGGGTTGGCGGCATTGGTGCCGGGCTCGCGGTAGTGGCCGCCTGGTGGTTTTCCGATGTCGTGGCCCACACCTCCTTTGCCGTGGTCCAGGTGCAGGGGCTGACCTTCAGCGGTCCCTCCGCGGAGTGGCTGATGCGGGTGCTCCATGCGCCGGCGCCGGCCATCGGCTTCGACTTTGGGCTGATGCCCGGCGTGTTCCTGGGCTCGCTGATCGGCGCCCTGCTCGGGCGCGACTTCAAGCTCGAGGGCTTCAAGGACGGCTATAGCATGCGCCGCTACATCGTGGGCGCCGTGTTCATGGGCTTTGGCTCCATGCTGGCGGGCGGCTGTGCTGTGGGTGCGGGCGTGACGGGCGGATCGGTGTTCGCCCTGACCGCCTGGCTCACACTGGCCGGCATGTGGGCAGGTGCCGGCATGACCGACCGGCTTATGGACCACAAGGTAGCCCGTGTGCAGTTTCCTCATGAGGCCCGGGCCGAGGCCAAGGCGCCTTGAACCCGGTCGCCCGTCCTACTTGCCGCTGAGGTACTCGGCCACTGCGGCCATCTCCAGAGGCGTCATCTTGGCGACGATAGAGTGCATCACTTCGTTGTCGTTGGTGCGCTCACGCAGGTTGAACTGCTTGAGCTGGGCTTCGACGTAAACCGCGTACTGCCCGGCCAGGCGCGGCAAAGAGGCCGTGCCCAGCCCTTCCTTGCCATGGCAGCTGGAGCAGGCCGGAAGGCTGCTGAACTTGTTGCCATGCAGGTAGATGTACTTGCCCATGCCGGCCAGGTCGTCGTCCTTCGCAGGCTCGGGCGGCGTGGATTTCTTCTCGAAATACTTGCCCAGCGCCACCATTTCGTCGGGCGTGAGCTTGGCGACCATGCTGCTCATGGCCGTGCTCTTTCGCTTGCCGCTCTTGAAGTTCTCCAGCTGCTTGGCGGTGTATTCCCAATGCTGCCCCGCCAGGCGCGGAAAGACTTCGCTGGAAGACTCGCCTTCAGCGCCGTGGCACACGAAACACACGCCGCCGACAATCTTCTTCGCACGCTCTTCGTCGGCCTGCGCCCAGACGGCGCCGGCCATGCCCAGCATGGCAAACACGGCGAACGGCTTGAAAACCGGGGATTTCATCCATTTCATGGTCAGACTCATCAGCTCACCCATTCACTGCATAAAAAAAAGCGCCGCCGGATTTGCAGCCGGCGACGCTGACCTCGCTCATCAAGCCAGTGTGTCCGCCCAGATATTGCGTGCCCAGGCCATGGCATATCCGCCTTCGAGTTCGTTCGCCGCGCTGGAGACGCCGCCCGAGCCCGGCACCGTCAGCATCGTCTTCTTTTCCGCGTCATAGCGATGCACGCTGGCCACATGCACCGCATCCTCGGCGCTGACAAAGCTGTAGCAGGTGTTGGTGTAGATCGGCAGGATGTTTGGCTGCTTGCCCGTCAGCAGGGCCACCACAGCGGCCGCGCAGGTTTTGCCATGCTGGTTGGCCATGTGGCCCGACTTGGGCATCAAGGGCGCCACCTGGATCGAATCACCCAGGACATGGATGTTTTTCGCGGCCTTCGCCTCGTGCGTCAGGAAGTCAATTTCGCACCAACGCTTGTTGGCTGTGGCCAGGCCCGTCTTGACGGCGATGTCGCCCGCGCGCATGTCGGGCAGCACGTTAAGCACGGCCGCCTTCACATCGTCGTTGAACTCGAACTTGAGCGTGTTGGTGGCGGCATCCACATCCACGGCCTTGTGCTTGGGGCGGTACTCGACCATGCCCTTGTAGCGATCGGCCCAGGCTTTCTTGAACAGCGGCCCCTTGGAGGTGACATCATCGTTGGCGTCCAGGATCAGCACCTTGCTCTTCGGCTTGGCCTTGGTGAAGTAGCTGGCCACCTGGCAGGCCCGTTCGTAAGGACCGGGCGGGCAGCGGTAAGGGGCCAGCGGAATCGACAGTGCATACACACCACCGTCGGGCATGGCTTCGAGCTGCTTGCGTAGCGCCACGGTCTGGGGGCCAGCCTTCCAGGCGTGCAGCACCTTGTCCTGGGCGCCAGGCTTGCTCATGCCTGGAAGCGCCTCCCACATGAAGTCGACACCAGGCGACAGGACCAGCCGGTCGTAGCTCAGCTCGCCGCCGCTGGCCAGCTTGACGGTGCGTTTGTCTGCATCGATGCTGGTCACCATGTCGCGCACCACGTTGACGCCATGGCGCTTGGCCAGGTTGTCATAGGAGATGGTGATGTCCGCCATCGTCTTGGTGCCGCCGAGCACCAGATTGGAGATCGGGCAGGAAATGAAGGCGGCGCTGGGCTCGATCAAGGTCACCCGGATGCTCTGGTCCGACCAAAGGCGAATGTATTTGGCGGCGGTGGCGCCGCCGTAGCCGCCTCCGACCACCACCACATGGGGGCCACCCGACCCGCCAGAGGTGGCGCAGCCGGTAATCATCCCCAGCGAGCCGAGCACGGAACCGGCACCTGCGGCCTGAATTAATTGACGACGTTTCATCAGTTGTTCTCCCTTATTTCTTCAAGGCTGCGAAATACGCGGCCAGTGCCTGTAGCTGCTCGTCGGAGTAGCCCTTGGACAGTTGGTGCATCAGGGTGGCGGGCTTCTTGCCGGTCTTGAAGTCCAGCATCTTCTTGAGCATCTCGTCCTTGTTGACGCCGGCCAGCGACTCCATGCCGGGCTGGGCAATGCCGGCTGTGCCGTGGCAGGTGGCGCAGGTGGAGGCCCAGCCACGCACCTGCATCGGGTCCATGGCCTGTGCGCTGGCCCAGCCCCCCAGCGTGGCCAGCAGACCGGCCGCTGCAATCTTGTTCCATCGGTTCATGTTCTCTCCTGAAAAATGCGTACGGGTGTTCCTTCATGCCGGACACCGTTCGAGTCGCGGGCGATGACCCCGGGTGACGAACGAAACTCGCTCGACAGGACGGGGCACGCGCACCAAGTCATTACGGACTAAAACGCTTCATCCGAAACTGCTTATATCCACGTTGATCGTACGGCCTTGCAGCCACCGTGGCACACGGTAGAAACCCGATGACGGGCGCCCTGCAGGTGAAAAATCCGACGGTCAGCGCGATTCGGAGTCGGTCTCGATCGCGATCTGGGTGCACACTGCGCGACACAACGTCACGACACGGTCATTGATGATGCGGTAGAAAATCTGCACGCCATCGCGCCGCTTTCCGAGGACGCCGGACTGGTAGAGCGTATTGAGGTGCTGCGACATGTTGGGCTGGGTGGTCTTGATTTCGCGCAGCAATTCGCCCACGTTTTTTTCACCGTTGCACAGGCTGCTGATAATCTTGAGCCGCATCGGTGCGGACATCACACGGAACACCTCGGCGGCCGACTCGAACACTGCGTCGGATTCGGTAAAGGACGGGGTTTCCAGTTTTTCGCTCGTTTGGCCCATGAATGCGGACTTCCAGTTCGACAGGATTTATCGATGATTTCGAATATACGCTTATTCTGCCGCTTGAAGCCATAGCCAGCATCGGGGTCAACCCGGCACAGCGTGCTCGAAACGCGGCGCCGATGAGCGCAAGGTACGGCTCAGCAGCATCACCGGGATCAAGCCCACCAGCACCAGCGCCAGCGAAGGCAGAGCGGCTTCGCCCAGGCGCTCGTCGCGGGCCAGTTGGTAGGCCACGACGGCCAGGGTGTCGCTGTTGAAGGGACGCAGCACCATGGTCGCCGGCAGCTCCTTCATGACATCCACAAAGACCAGCAGCGCCGCCGCCGCGGTAGAACGCCGAAGCAGCGGCCAGTGCACCCGCCACAACAGCCCGGGCCCGCCGGCACCGAGCATCCGGGCCGAATCATCGAAGCTGATGGGAATGCGCGAATAGCCGCTTTGCACCGACTGCAGCGCCACCGCGCAAAAGCGCACCAGATAGGCCCAGACCAGGCCGAGCACCGTCGCCGTCATGTAGAAGCCCACGCTGGTCTGCGGTGCCACCGCCTGCAGCCAGCCGACCGGCAGCAGCAGGCCCACCACGATCACCGCGCCCGGTATCGCGTAGCCCAGACCGGCCAGTTGGACCACTCCACGCGTCAAGCCGTCGGGCTGGCGACGTACGCTGAACGCCAGGAATGCGGCCAGCACCACGGCCAACACCGCAGTGATCACGCCCAGGCGCACGCTGTTGAACGACCACGCCACGAAACGGTCCCAGGGCAGCACAGACCAGTCAGCGGCCAGGGGGCGCAGCATGAACATTACCGGCAGCACAAACCCCAGCAGGACCGGCAGGCCACAGACGGCCCAGGCTGCTGCCAGCCGCGCGCCGCGCAGCGGCACCGGCTGCGCCTCGGCCGAGCCGCCGCGCGCGCCGCGACCGCTGGCGTAGCGCAGCCGCTTCTGGGCGTTGTGCTCCAGTCGCAGCAGCACCAGCACGACGATCAGCAGCACAGTGGCCAGCTGCGCCGCTGCGATCCGGTTGTCCATCGACAGCCAGGCCTTGTAGATGCCGGCAGTGAAGGTCTGGATACCAAAGTAGCTCGACACGCCGAAATCGGCCAGCGTCTCCATCAGCGCCAGCGCCACGCCGGCCGCGATGGCCGGGCGGGCCAACGGCAGGGCCACCTCGCGAATGCGCCGGGACAAGGGCGCGCCCAGCAGCCGGGCGGCCTCCATCAGGTGCACGGCGCGCTCGCTCAAGGCCGTTCGGGCCAGCAGGTAGACGTAAGGATAGAGGGAAAATGTGAACACCCAGGCCGCGCCGCCCACACTGCGCACCTCGGGCAGCACCCGCCCTTCCAGACCCAGGGTGCCCCGCATCCAGGATTGCAGGGGACCGCTGAACTGCAGGAAATCCGTATAGGCGTAGGCCACCACATAAGCCGGCATCGCCAGGGGCAGCAGCAAGGCCCACTCGGCCACCCGACGGCCCGGGAATTCGAACAGGGTGACAGCAGCCGCGCTGGCCGTGCCCACCAGCATCACGCCCGCCGCCACCATCACACACAGGCGCAGGGTGGTCCAGGCGTAATCCGGCAGCACGGTCCGGCTCATTTCCTGAAGGATGTCGGCGGTCGTGGCGTCCCACTGCAGCCAGGAACCCAGCACCGCCAGCACCGGGACGCAGAGTACGACGGCAATCAGCAGCAGAAGAAAACGATGGAACCAGCGCAAGGGCAAGACGGGCAACTGCCCAGGTGGATGTAAATGAGAATTGTAAGCATCTACAATACTTTCCATGTTTCTGGAAGTCTCGCAACTCGATGTGCACTATCCCGGACGCTCGCAGGCGGCCGTACGGGGCGTTTCGTTTGGCCTGCGGGCTGGTGAAATCGGCGTCTTGATCGGCCCCTCGGGTTGCGGAAAGACCACGCTGCTGCGCGCTGTGGCGGGGCTGGAGCGAGTGACGGCCGGCGAGATCCGTCTTTCGGGTGCGGTCGTCAGCAGCGCCTTACGCACCGTGGCCCCCGAGGCACGACGCATCGGCATGGTGTTTCAGGACTACGCCCTGTTCCCTCATCTGGACGTGGGGCAAAACGTCGGCTTCGGCATCCATGCACA
Source organism: Hydrogenophaga sp. (assembly GCA_011391595.1). Lineage (GTDB taxonomy): Bacteria > Pseudomonadota > Gammaproteobacteria > Burkholderiales > Burkholderiaceae_C > JAABQG01. The sequence goes on along the minus strand of JAABQG010000003.1, from coordinate 61,592 downwards.
GCCGAAGTCCCAGCGTGCGACCCGCGTGGCCGAGGTGCTCGAACTGGTGGGCCTGGGCGGCGCGGAGAAGCGCTACCCCCATGAGCTCTCTGGCGGGCAGCAGCAACGCGTGGCGTTGGCCCGCGCCCTCGCGCCCCAACCGCAATTACTGTTGCTCGACGAGCCCTTTTCCAACCTCGACGTCGATCTGCGTGAGCGCCTGGCCCATGAGGTGCGCGCCATCCTGAAGGCCGCTCAGGCCACGGCACTGTTCGTCACCCACGACCAGCTTGAGGCCTTTGCCATCGGCGACGTGATCGGCGTCATGCATGAAGGGCAGTTGCACCAGTGGGAAGATGCCTACACGCTGTACCACCGCCCCGCGACGCGCTTCGTGGCGAACTTCATCGGCCATGGCGTATTTACCCCGGCCACCTTGCGCGAGGTGGGCCATCAGGTGGTGGTGCAGACCGCCTTGGGCGAACTGAGCGACGTGGCTGAATGCCCACTGCCTTGCGCCTTTGCCCAGGGCGAATGCGACGTGCTGCTGCGGGCCGACGACATCGTTCATGACGACGATGCGCCCGTCAGGGCCGAGATCATGCGCAAGGCCTTTCGCGGCTCGGAATTCCTCTACACCTTGCGTCTGGCCAGCGGCGAGACGGTGCTGGCCCATGTTCCAAGCCACCACGATCACCGCATCGGCGAATGGATTGGCATCCGCGCCCAGGTGGACCACGTCGTGACCTTCAACCGCGCCTGCCCGCCCGGCAAGGGCGGCATGTGCGACCTCCCCTGCGCGGCGCCCTGCGGCGAACCCTGCGAAGGCGGCAGCGCAGAGCCTCGGGAACTTACCGTGGCCTTCGTTCCCGGGGCCGCGCGACCACCGGCAGGCAACACCGCAACGCCGCCGACCTGAAAGCCCTTCGACTGGTTGAAGTTGCTCCGGCCCCAAAATCGAAGGTTTTTCGGCACTTCTCCAGCGCCGACATGTTGGAGTTTGCTATTTTTTTCTACGGCCTGAGCGCGCCCTGGGAGCCATGACGCTCAGCCGCAGCCCGTCAATGATGTCGTGCAGTTCGCCCGCCCAGACCCGACGGTCGCGCCCCTCGGCATGCTGCGGTACGCCGAAGCTCACGATGGCGGTGATTCCGGGCGTGCAGAGGGTTCGCCACAAGGAACCCAGCAGCGTGTCTTCGCCGACATAGCAAGGCGCCAGACTGGTCTGCCCGCTCAAGGAATCGGCGAATCGAAGAGCCACCGGGACCACCGGCGCATTGGCAGAAATGGCGGCCTGGATCAGGTTGCCGTGAAAAGGCAGCATGTGGATACCATCGCCCGTCGTTCCCTCGGGAAACACCGCCACCACCTCTCCAGCGCGCAAGGCGTCCGCCATGTGATGCACCACGCGCATGGCATCCCTTCGAGAGGCGCGTTCGATAAACAAGGTGCCCGAGCCGGTGGCAAGTGCACCGATCAGCGGCCAGTGCTTGACGTCGGATTTCGAAACAAAACGGCAATGCCGGGCCGCGTGCAGGACCAGGATGTCCAGCCAGGAAATGTGGTTGGCCACCACCAGCACCGGGCCACTGTGCGGTGGTTCGCCCATCACCTCCAGGCGAATGCCCCACAGGACCAGCATGCGCTGGGCCCAGGCCTGCACCGCGGCCTCACGATGCGACGGCTGCAACTGTGGAAATCGCACATAGATGAGCCAGAAGCCTGCCACGACATGCACCAGGCCACGCATCAGTCTGCCCACCGCGCGCAAGCGGTTCATGGCTGACGACAGCCCTCAGTGCGCTGCTTCATAGGCCAGGTGGCCACCCACCAGTGTGTAGCGAACCCGACCCGGCAGCGCATAGCCAGAAAACGGCGTGTGCTTGCCCTGGCTGCGCAACGAGGTTGGCGCCACCACCCATTCGGCTTCAGGGTCAAAGACACAAACGTCCGCGGCGCCGCCTTCGTACAGCCGCCCCATGCCGGTCTGCAGCGCAGCCGGCGACCGGCCAAGGACACGGGCCGGCTCGCTGGTCAGCACCGCCAGGGCGCGCTTCAGACCGACGTCAGGCGCCAGTCCCCACTTGAGCGCCAGGCTAAGCAGGAGCTCCAGCCCGGTGGCACCGGGTTCGGCCTCGGCGAACGGCAGTGTCTTGGCGTCTTCGTCGACCGGCGTGTGGTCGGACACCAGCGCATCGATCGTGCTGTCGGCCAGCGCCCGTCCCAATGCCTCCCGGTCGCGCTGCTGGCGAAGCGGCGGGTTCAGCCGGGCACGGCTATCGAAATAGCCGATGTCGTTTTCGGTGAGATGCAGGGAGTTGATGCTCACGTCACAGGTGACGTCCAATCCTTCATGCTTGGCGCGACGGACAAGTTCAAGCCCTGCCGCGCTGCTGAGACGGCACAGGTGGACCCGGGCGCCGGTGGACTTCATGAGTTCGAAAATGATGTGCAGCGAAATGGTTTCAGCGGCGACCGGCACGCCAGCCAGACCCATGCGCGTGGCCAGCGGCCCACTGGCCGCCACGCCACGCCCCAGATACAGTTCCTGCGGCCGCAACCACACGGAATAGCCAAACGTGCTGGCGTACTGCATCGCTCTTTGCAACACCTGCGTATTTACCAGGGGCACCTCCGCCTGACTGAAGCCAACGCATCCCGCCTCGGTCAACTGAACCATCTCGGTCAGCACCTCGCCCGACAGTTCGCGCGTGAGCGCACCCAGCGGAAAAACGCGAGCCTGATGCAGCTTCTCGGCCCGGATCCTGAGCATCTCCACCAGTCCGGGCTCATCCAACACCGGGTCGGTGTCCGGCGGACAGACCAGGCTGGTCACGCCGCCGGCAACCGCCGCTGCGAGTTCGCTCGCGAGCATGCCTTCGTGCTCATGACCGGGCTCCCGAAGGCGCGCCGCCAGATCAACCAAGCCTGGCGCCACGATGCATCCATTTGCGTGGATAACCTTGTTGGGCGCAAAGTCAGCCGGCACCTGCCGGATGCCCACGATGCGCCCGGCAGCGATAGCAACGTCGCAGGTTTCATCAAAACTTGAGGCCGGGTCGATGACCCTGCCGCCCTGGATCAGGATTTTCATGATTGATCTTTCACTGAATCTTCAAGGTCAGGAGCGGAAACACCGGGCCGCCCCAAGCCTGCTGGGGACAGTGAACCAAATGGCGGGCAAGGGGCCATGCTCATGCCTCGTTGCCGGCCACGATACTCATCACGGCCATGCGCACCGCGATGCCAAAGGTGACTTGCGGGAGGATCACGCTTTGCTGCCCGTCAACCACGGCCGAATCAATTTCAACCCCCCGGTTGATCGGACCAGGATGCATCACGATTGCGTCAGGCCGTGCCAGCTGGAGTTTTTCGGGCGTGAGTCCGAAGCTCTTGAAAAATTCCTGGCTCGATGGCAGCAACGCGCCGCTCATGCGTTCGTTCTGCAGCCGCAACATGATGACCACGTCACAGTCCTTGATGCCCTCTTCCAGCGTGTGGCACACCCGAACTCCCATTTGCGCCATGTCAACCGGCACGAGCGTCTTGGGACCGACCACACGGACTTCGGCGCATCCCAGCGTGGTCAGCGCGTGAATGTCGGAACGCGCCACGCGGGAATGCAGCACGTCGCCCACGATCGCCACGGTGAGGCTGGAAAAATCCTTCTTGTAGTGCCGGATGGTGTACATGTCCAGCAGGCCCTGCGTCGGATGAGCATGGCGCCCGTCACCCGCATTGATGACATGCACATGCGGCGCCACGTGCTGAGCGATCAGGTAGGGTGCGCCGGACTCGCTGTGGCGCACCACAAAAATGTCGGCGGCCATCGCGCTGAGGTTGGCAATGGTGTCGAGCAGTGATTCGCCCTTTGACGCCGAGGACCGCGCAATGTCCAGATTGATCACATCCGCCGACAGCCGTGTGGCGGCGATCTCGAAGGTGGTACGGGTCCGTGTTGAATTTTCGAAGAACAGGTTGAAGACACTCTTCCCGCGCAGCAGCGGCACCTTTTTCACTTCGCGGTCGCTGACGCTGACAAAATTCGCTGCGATGTCCAGGATGTGCGTCAGGATTTCCCGGGACAGGCCTTCGGTGGAGAGAAGGTGAACCAGTTCACCGTTGCTGTTCAACTGGGGGTTGCGCTTGTAGAGCATGCTCACTGACCCTCGACGTGAAAACTGAACACGCCCGCAGCGTCCCGCGCGAGCGCCAGGGACCGGGAGGATGGCAACGTGACACGCGCTACAGCGAGGTCTGCCTGCACGGGAAGTTCGCGCCCGCCCCGGTCGACCAGAACGACCAGTTTGACACTGGCAGGCCGACCATAGTCAAACAGCTCGTTGATGACCGCGCGGATTGTCCGGCCGGTGTAGAGAACATCATCCAGCAAGACAATTTCTGCGCCGTTGACGTCAAAAGGCAAAAGCGTCTGTCCGCCGGACGAAAGTCCCCGTTTCGCAAAATCGTCACGGTGCATGGCCGATGAAATCGTGCCAGCTTCTCCGGGCAACTTCAAGTCCTTCTGCATTCGCTCGGCCAGCCAAGCGCCCCCCGAAGTGATCCCTACCAGGCGGGTCTGCGGCGTGCACAGGGCGCGTACACCCAGCAGCAGCTCACGGTACAGCGCCTCGGCATCCAGGAGCAAGGCCCCGGTGCCCGGCACCTCGGCATCTTCACTCTGCGTGTTCATGGAATGCTCCTCAGAAACTGTTCAAGAATGATGCCGGCGGCCGCAGCATCGGCGTCAGGCGCGCCAATTTGCAGCGCCTCGGTGGTGCTGTAGCGTTCATCGACCTCAAACACTGGCAATCCGAAGCGCCCCTGAAGTTGACGTGAAAAACGCTGGGCATGGCGTGTGTTGTCGTGCGCCGCGCCGTCGGGGTGAAAGGGAATGCCGACCACCAGCGCGTCTGGTTGCCATTCCCTGATCCGTGCCGCAATATGTACGAACCGAGCATCGCCTTCGGCCTTGATCGTGGGCTGAGGCGTGGCGCACCGGGTCAGGCGATTGCCCACCGCAATGCCCGTGCGCTTGAGCCCAAAATCCAGTGCCAGAAAAGTATGGAGGTGGGCGGGCACATCGGGCACGATAGTGCTCATGCATGCCCCGCATGAGGCGACAGCATCCAGGCCTGCAGACCCAGCAAACCAAGCGCCCGGTCATAGCGTTGCTCGAAAGGTGTTTCGAAAATGACCTCCGGGTCGGCCCCCACGGTCAACCAGGTGTTTTCGCCAAGTTCTGTTTCGAGTTGCCCCTCACCCCATGCGGAATAGCCGAGAGAAACCAGCACGCGACGGGGTCCGAAGCCGCTTGACAGTGCTTCCAGAACGTCTCGAGACGTTGTCATCTCCAAGCCGCCTGGAATGACCATCGTCGATGCATAGGCCAACTCATCAGAATGCGCGCCACTGCTGATCATGGAATCATGCAGGACAAAACCACGCTCGGTCTGCATCGGCCCCCCCTGAAAGACAAGCGCCTTCGACAGATCGGGGCGATGCAGGGGCAACTCGACTTTGTCAAAAAGACGTTTCAGGTTAACGTCACTGGGCTTGTTGATGATCAGTCCCAGCGCGCCCCGCTGGTTGTGTTCGCAGAGGTAGACCACGCTTTTGTTAAATGTCTCGTCTTCCAACCCGGGCATCGCAATCAGGAAGTGATGCGTCAGATTGATTGGAGCAGAATCGGCGGGCATGAAGGAATTTTAGCGGTGAACAAGGACAAGCCTTTCCATAACGGCCTGATGTGGTTCCGCAGGGATCTGCGTGCAGACGACAACGCGGCCTTGTACCACGCACTGAGAAGCTGCGGGCAATTGCATTGCGTCTTTGTTTTCGACTGTGACATTCTTGATCCTCTTCCGCGCGCCGACCGGCGCGTCGAGTTCATCCGCGAGTCGCTGGTGGAACTGGACGCGGCGCTGCGCGACCTCTCGGGTCGCACCGACGCGGGCTTGATCGTGCTCCACGGCACGGCCGGACACGAAATCCCCCATCTCGCGGGAAAACTCGGCGTTCAAGCGGTATTTGCGAGCCATGACTATGAGCCACAGGCGATGGCCAGGGATGCCGCGGTGCGCGGCGCACTGGCGAACGCCGGAATATCGCTCCATACATGCAAGGATCATGTCATCTTCGAACGCGAAGAAATATTGACACAAAATGGCAGGCCTTACGGTGTCTATACCCCCTACAAGAACGCCTGGCTGAAAAAACTGGACAGCGATGACGTCCAGGCCTACCCTGTGACCCCGTATGCGACAGCTCTGGCAGCAAGACCTGCCGGGCATTGCAACCCGGTACCGACGCTCAGCGACATCGACTTTGAGGGCACCAATCTCGCCGAGATGAGGATGCCGACCGGCGCACGCGGCGGCCAGCGGCTCCTTGCAGACTTCCTGGAGCGGATTGACCGCTACCACGAGGCCCGCGACTTTCCGGCTATCAAGGGCCCCAGCTACCTGAGCGTCCACCTGCGCTTTGGCACGGTTTCCATCCGACAGCTTGCCGGTGTTGCACATAGACGGATGGTGGAGGGCAGCCAGGGCGCCAGTGTCTGGCTGGGGGAACTGATATGGCGGGATTTCTATTTTCAGGTTCTGGCCAATTTCCCGCATGTTGCAACGCGAAGTTTCAAACCAGAATACGACAACATTGTTTGGGAGCATGGCAAACATGCCGAAGCACTTTTCAACGCCTGGTGTGACGGGAAGACCGGCTATCCGTTAGTCGACGCGGCAATGGCACAGATCAATCAGACCGGCTATATGCACAACCGTTTACGTATGGTGGTTGCCAGCTTTCTGGTCAAGGATCTGGGGGTCGATTGGCGTTGGGGAGAGCGCTATTTTTCTGAAAAACTCAACGATTTCGATCTTGCCGCCAACAATGGGGGATGGCAATGGTCCAGTTCCGGTGGTTGTGATGCACAGCCCTACTTCCGCATCTTCAACCCCGTGAGCCAGAGCGAGAAGTTCGATGCTGAGGGCAAGTTCATTCGTCGGTATGTCCCGGCACTCTCCGCGCTGAAGGGGAAGGCGCTGCACGCGCCCTGGGAAGCGACACCCGTTGAACTGTTGGATGCCGGTGTGGAACTCGGAAAAAGTTATCCCCGTCCTTTGGTGGCGCATGGACAAGCGCGGGAAAGAACCCTGAAGCGGTACGCGGTGGTCAAGAAAACCGACCAGCACTAGCCCGCCACCTATCACGGTGGCGCTGGAAACCTGGCAGGGTCAGGCAGAAACCGGGGCTTTGATATAGCGCCTCACCAGACTGAGCAGTTCCTCTTCTGAGTAGGGCTTGCCAAGGTAATGATTGACGCCGAGAGCCAGGGCATGCTCCTTGTGCTTTTCTGCGATACGCGATGTGATCATGATGATCGGCAGCTGCTTCAGGCGCTCATCACCCCTGATGTTGCGCGCCAGATCAAATCCGTCCATCCGCGGCATCTCGATATCCGAAAGGACCACCACCGGCTGTTCTTCCTGCAGGCGTTCGAGCGCCTGCAGCCCATCCGCGGCCAGCGCAACGCGATACCCTTCGCGCTGCAGCAGTCGTTGTGTGACCCGACGCACAGTGATCGAATCATCAACCACCAGAATCAACGGCACCTGCGAAGCCGCTCCACCTGCAGATCGTGCCGGAGCCCCTGGAAGCCGTGTCTGCGCCTCAAGCGTCTCGGCCTCGGCCTGTGCCGCACTGAACTGACGGGCCTGCTCCCCATAGACAGTGGCGAGCGCAACCGGGTTGTAGATCAGGATCACTGCCCCTGAAGCAAGCACGGTCATTCCAGCCAGTCCGGGCAAACGTGAAAGCTGAGGCCCCAGATTCTTGACCACGGCTTCCTGATTGCCCAGGATTTCGTCCAGGTGAACCGCTACTCGCTGCGATGCGCTTCGGAAAACCACGATGGGCAGTGTCTTCGCGGGCGGCTCGATACTACGAGGCGAAGACTGCAACAACGCGCCAGACCAGAAGAATGGCACGGCCTCTCCGGCGTATTCGAGAACCCCCGTGCTGTAAGCCTGCTGCAGTTCCCGTTCTGATACCCGACGCACCAACTCCACCAGGTTCGCCGGAACCCCCATTGAAATCGCCCCTGATCGCATCACAACCACCTGCGTCACGGCTGTTGTCAACGGCAACACCAGCTTGAAACTCGTGCCAGCACCACGCTGCGTCGTTGTTTCAATCCGGCCACCCAGGGCCTGAATCTCGGAACGAACAACGTCCATGCCGATGCCGCGCCCGGCCAGTTCCGTTACCTCCGTTGTCGTCGTGAAACCAGGCATGAAAACCAGATTCGCCGCTTCATCGTCGGTCAAGGAATGCCCGGGGGCTACCAACCCGTGCTCCACCGCCCGTTCCAGGATTCGGGGAAGGTCCAGTCCGGCACCGTCATCACGGAACGTCACAGAAACATCGTTGCCCGCCTGCTGCAGATCGATCGTGATCGTGCCGGTCAACTCCTTGCCAGCGGCAGCCCGATCCACCGGATTCTCAATGCCGTGAACCACGCAATTTCTCAGCAGGTGTTCAAACGCTGCCGTCATGCGGTCCAGGACACCCCGGTCCATTTCGATGGATCCACCGTTGATGTCAAGCTTGACCTGTTTGCCGGTATCTTTGGAGGCTTGGCGCACGACCCGGTAAAGACGCTCCGAAATACCTTCGAACTCCATCATGCGCGTGCGCAACAAGTCTTGCTGCAAAGCGCGCGTCTGACGCGCCTGCGCGACCAGATCGTCTTCCGTCGCTTCGACAGTGCGCTGCAAGTTGCGCTGCACCGTGGCCACATCGTTCACGGATTCGGCCATCATCCGAGTCAATTCCTGCACCCGGGTAAAGCGGTCAAACTCCAGCGGATCAAAGTTTTGCTGTGAATCCTTGGCCTGCGCCATGCGGGACTGCATCTGGCTCTCAGCCTGCAACTCAATGTCACGAAGCTGCTGCCGAAGGCGATCCAGGTTGCCTGTAAGGTCCTGCAATGATCCCCGCAACTGGCCCATTTCCGCTTCCAGGCGCGACCGCGTGATCATGACCTCGCCAGCCTGATTGACCAGACGGTCCAGCAACTGCGAACGGACCCGGACTGCCTGGTTGGCCGCTGCACGGACCGGCGCGACCAGCATGGGCGACGGTTTGGCAATCTCCGCGCGAATCCCAACAACCTTTTCCGCTTCAATGGAAACTGGCACAACAGGCGCGACCGGTTCAACGACAGCATCGGGGACCGGTGCTTGCAGAACCTCTGGCATGAATACCTGAAGGCTGACCTGCCGAAGCGCCTCGAACTTTCCTTCGAGCGCGTCAAGACGGGTCATCAAGGGCGCGATTTCAGTGCTCTGAATGGACTCCGATCCCAGGCTCTCTATTTCTGACTCCATCCGGTGAGCCATTTCACCGAGCTGCAGCGCCCCTGCAAGACGCGAACTGCCTTTCAGCGTATGCAGGGTACGCAACACCTCGCCGCGGGCTGTGCTGTTGTCCGGCCGCGCCACCCATTGCCTCAGGGCGCCACCCAGTTGCGGCAAGAGTTCGCTGGCCTCGTCCTCAAAGATCGGGAACAGGTCCGGGTCAAGTACGTCAACCAGATCGATGTCGTCCGCATCGACGTTCTGCCCGGCAAAGGCTCGCTGGGCAAACCGTTCGGCAACGGGGCGTTCCGCCACGCGCAGGGGCTCTGGTGACGGCGCCTGGACCTCTTTGAGAAAATCGACAATCTCACTTTCATACGCCGGCTCTGATCCCTCGACAATGGACAATGAGACTTCTGTCAAAGGCACTTGATCAATGACAACGTCCTCCACCGTCGCCTCGTCCCCGGATTCGGGAGGTTCAATGTGATGGCGTTCGAAGATATCGGCGTCAACGGTGCTCTCGGATACAACGGTTTCATCCCGGGGCTGCAACGACTTCAATTCGGCAAGAATCGCGGCATTCGGCTCTTTCAGGAAACCCGCTGCGAACTGATGCAGCATCCGGCGGATATCTTCCGCGGCGTCCATGAACACGCGACCCTGCGTTTCCGTGCCACCGTTTTGGCCCTGCATCCGCTGCAATGCGTGCTCAAGTGCCCGCGCCATTTCCGACAAGGATGAAAAACCCACCGTCGCCGAACTGCCAGCCAATGAATGGGCGAGCGTCTCAGCCTCCAATGGAACGTGTCGATGCAGCTCCAGTGACCATTCAGTCAACTGTGTAGACAGACGGCGCGACCACTCATCCGCCTCGTTCAAAAAGACGTTGTAGAGCGGAATGCCAATGCGCAAGGATCCGATGACCTTGATCTGATCCTCTTCGATCTCGATCTCTGCGGGCACCCGCTGGCTCTCGTCTGTCGCGGCAACTTCTCCAACCAATGCCGAGTCGGCAATCCCAGGCGCCGCGACATCCTCCGCGCTGATCTGCTGGCCTGCGACAGCCGCGAGACTTTCGAGGTCTATCTCTATCAGTTCGCTGAAAGCCTCTGTCGGTGTCGCCGGAACCAGCTCCGACGCGACGATCGAATCTGGTGGTTCGGCGAGGTCGCTGAAGGCCGTTGCAACGTCTTCTGACGAAGAATCGAGTGCGACGACAGCATCGTCCGATGGCAGTGCCAGTTCTTCCAGCCATGGCGCGACACTCTGCGCCGCCACATCGTCTTGCGAGTCGGGCGGCAGACCATCGGGCAAAGCTGCCGATACCGGCAACACAAGCGGCAAGCGCTTGTTGTCCTTGCGCAGTGCATCCGCCGAACTTTGAAAAACTGCGGCGCTCCAGTGCCTGGCATCGCCACGCGCAATATCGTGCGCCCAAAGCTGAAACGCCATCAACGCCTCACGCGACAGACCGCACAGTTCGGCACTCGCTGGCTTTTGTTCCGACAGCCATGCATTGAGCAGTTGCTCAAGTGACCATGCCGCCTCACCAAACTCCATCAAACCGACCATCCGCGAACTGCCCTTCAGCGTGTGGAATGCGCGTCGCAGGACGGTTTGATGGGCCAGATCGAGCGGATCGAGCGCCAGCATATCGAGGGCCAACAAACCGTTGTCGATCACCTCGTTGGCTTCTTCCAGGAAGATGCCCTGAAGATCGTCTTCCTCGAACTCCGTCACTTCGATCTGCGTCTCACCGGGCTCGAGGATCTCAGGCACCGGACCCAGTCTGTCAATTTCCAGGCTGTCCTGCAAGGATTCAGGCAGGACTCCTGCTTCCTCCTTCGCGAGGGCGCGCACCTCGTCGGGGATCGGGCCCGGCAAATCGAGATCAAAGGACCAGTCGGCTTCAACAACCGGCTCCGGAGAACCTGCAACAGGCTCGCCCGCCAGCGGGGTGGCCTGCAGGCTGGACGGCTGTGCCACCGGCAATGCCTCCGGAATGTTCCCACCAGATTCGGTCGACGACAAGCCAGAACGCCCCATCAAGGGTCGAAGCTCGCCCAACTCCGCGTCATAGACAAACAGCTTTCGCGCGAGCGCTGGCTGGTAGTTGAGCATGTCAATCAGGAAGCCCAGCGCACCCAGGTTGTTCCCCAGCTTGTCGAAAGCGCCGATTTCAGTTCCAGCCGAAGGATCGACGTCCTTGACCAGGAACTGCTCAACACCGTCCCGCATCCGCAAAACGGCTTGCGACGCCTGGTCCAAGCCCAGTACAGACAATACGCCACGCATCTGGGCGAGCAACGCGGGCACTGTGTTCAACACGGCCTTGTCCGCGGGATTTCTGAAAAACTCGTCAAGGGCCTTTTCGGCCTCGGAAAGTGTGAGCCGTAATTCCCCGACGACTGTACCCATGGTTTGCCGGTCGCTGACGCGACGGTACAGTTCCTCCATCCAGTGCTCCAGAGGCTCGGCACTGCCCCCGGCACAAACATGCTCCAGCCTCTCTGCCAGACGATTGGTTCGTCCAGCCAGTTCACCGTCGTCAGGATCCCGGTCAGCCAGCGCGGCCTCCAGATAGAGCACAGAAGTCGCCACCTCCAGCGCGACTTCTGCGCCAGGCGGCTTCCCTGAGCGAGCCGTCAATTCTGCGGCATGCCGTAGCCCTGCTGCCAGACGCTCGCCCCCGGGGTGAAGCTTGAGAATCGAATCCGCAACCTGATTGAACTGATCCACCACATTCTTCAGGCGAACCGAGTCCCCCCCGGAAAGGGCCGACCAAGCTTCCTTGACGACATCAATTCTCTTGCGGGCCTGCGCCAGCAGGGCCGGGTCAAACCGGCCATAGCGCCTGAATTCATAGTCCACAGGCTCAAAACGGTTCAGTCCGTATGCCTTTCGAACTGCGTCGAGGCAAATCGCCTCCTGCGGGTTCGGCGGCACGGACTGCGCGCAGAAGAACAGCAAATCCTTTGCAAGCCGCTCGGAAACATGTTTGTCCCCACGAACAAAGGCGGAGTACTGCATCAGCACCTGCGATGCCGCCCTCTTGACGTACAGATCCACCGGCAGCAAGGCGCATGCGATCGCGTCAAAATAGCCCGCACTGACTGACCAGAAGATGGCGGACTCACCCGAGCCTGCCTCTCTGGCCATCGACATGCTCAGATCTCGCAATTCTGTGGCGGCCTTCGGATCCCCTTTCTGCATGACACGAAGCACCGCCTGATCCATTCGCGCACGATCAGCGGTTTGCGCGCTCGCTTCTCCGGGGGCTGACATCCCCATTTCCGGGCGAATCCAGCGCCACACAAGAGGCCATAAATCGGCAGGATGGATTCGGTCGCCCCCCGCCAGCAACTGGGCATCGCGGTAGTGGGGAAACAGCCCCACCGCAGACTCCTGCCCTCCCGCCATGATCACATCGAGGTATTCGACCAGCGCAAAGCTTGCTCGCTCCAGGATGGCCGCGGCCGCTTCATTGCACTTCTCGGGCCGCTGGACAAACTGCTGGACCGCCAATTCCATGGCCCTGAGCATGTGCGCCGGCGCAACAAGTCCCACCATCTCCAGCGCACCCACGGACTGATGCATCTGCTGACGGGCCATGCGCAACTGAATGGCATCGACCGAACCGAGATCCGTGCCACGTGCCGCATCCGCATCCCGGACATAGCGCCTCAGGGATTTATTGGCGACATCCAGCGATTTGCGAAGCTCTTCAAGTACCCAGGCCAAGGGGCCTAGGTCCGAGACCCCGGTGATCGGATTGACGATACCGACAGCTTCATCGATTTGCATGAGTAGGTGCGCTCCGCAGGAATTGGGCGAGGGTCAAAGACTGGGCTCGTTCAAGTCGGATCAGGCGATCTTGAATCGGGCCACCGACTGACGAAGTTCTTCAGCCATGCGTGAAAGATCCCGGACCTGATTGGCCGTAGAGCGAGTGCCTTCGCCGGTCTGTTCCGTCACAGCAAAAATGTGCTGGATGTTGCCCGCTACCTCGTTGGCCGAAACGGCCTCACGAGAGGCGGATGCCGAAATTTGCTCGATCAACTCGGCGAGTTGCCGCGAAACGCGGTCAATCTCGGAAAGCGCAGTGCCGGCGTTGTCAGACAGCTTGGCCCCCTCGACCACGCCATGGGTCGAGCGTTCCATGGCAGCCACAGCATCCTGCGTATCTGTCTGAATTGCTTTCACCAGGGCAGAAATCTGCCGTGTCGCGTCAGCGGAACGTTCAGCCAGGCGCTGAACTTCCTCGGCCACAACCGAGAAGCCACGACCCGCCTCTCCAGCCGACGCCGCCTGAATGGCAGCGTTCAGGGCCAGCACGTTGGTCTGCTCGGTAATGTCGGAAATCAGTTCTGTAATTTCACCGATCTCCTGGGACGATTCGCCCAGTCGCTTGATTCGCTTGGAGGTTTCCTGAATCTGGTCGCGAATGGAGTTCATGCCGCCGATAGCGTTTTGCACCGCAGACAGTCCCGATTCGGCCGCCTTCAGGGACTGGCGTGCCACTGAGGCCGACTCTTGCGCTTGGGACGACACGAGATTGATTCGAGATGCCATGTCGAGCACAGACTGGCCCGTTTCGCGAATTTCACGCAACTGCTCCGAAGATGCGGCCAGCAGCTCGGTGGACGTGTTCTCCACCTGTGCTGTCGTCTGCGCAACGCGTGTCACAGTGCTTTGTACGCTACCCACCAGCAACCGAAGTTCTTCCACCGTGTAGTTGACCGAGTCGGCAATGGCACCCGTGATGTCCTCAGTGACCGTCGCCTCCTGCGTCAGATCGCCTTCAGCAACCGTCTGCAACTCGTTCATCAATCTCAGAATGGCCGCCTGGTTGGCGTCGTTGACCCGCTTGGCTTCCTGCTCCTGGCGTTCGGCATCCAGTCGCTGGCCTTCGGCAACACCCTGACGCTGCCGGCTGTCCTGCAGCTGTACATAAGCCAATCCGCCAGCAAAGATCAGGGCCAGCAAAGCCGACAGCAACAGCAAGGTCACGGCGCCGGCCCCCAAGCCCGTTTGCAGCGACAACTTGCCTTGCAGATCTTCAAGAATCCGGCGAAGCGGCTCGCTGTCGGCAATGATGGAAGCCTGCGCCTCGCGCGCAGAGACAATGCCCTGGAGGTTACCGAGAATGGCGCCTGCCTGGCTACGGGTTTCCTCATACAACTTCAGGAGGGCTTCCAGTCGCTCACGAGTTTGCGCATCCTTGGATCCTGCAAGCCGCAACTCGGGACTGCCATCCAGCAACCCCTGCCCGATTTCCTTGAAGGAATTCAAATCCTTGCCCAAAAGGAACACGGCCTCCGGGCTTACGCCCTCCATGGTCACGAATTCATTGGCAGATTTGCCGATACGCTGCGTCAGCATCACCAACTGACCAGAAGCCGATATGTCGGCCGATGGAGCGTTTTGCTGTAACTTCAGTGAGGAAATTGTCTCGGCGATTTCCAGCAAGTCAGAGGACTGTCGATTGATCGTACGAAGCGCAGTTCCCACCTGCGTCAGGATCTTTTGCTGCGCCACCACCGTGCTGGCGTTCTTTTCGGCCCGCTCAACAAGAGGAAGCGCCCGATCGACATCGCCCATTTCCTCCTGTCCGACCGCAACCAGCCGCAGTGCCGGATCACCGCTTTGCAAGCCACGCACGGTTTTTGCCAGAACGTCCGCGCTCTCCTTGACGTCAGGAAACGCCTGCGGGCTGCCAACCAGCGCCTGCGAGACAGATTTTGCGAGCCGCTGAGACTGCATCAATGACTGCCCCGTGGCGGCCACTTGCTGAGCCACTTTGTCAGCCTGGTTCAAGGAGTAGAAAGTCACGGCGGTCAGCACGACCAAAGCGGCACCCAGCAGGATTGCAAGCAGGCGCTGGTGCTGGACCGTCGTTCGCTCACCCAGCAATGGCAGCGACAGCAAATCGCCGGCACGAGCTCTGTCTACCTCGTCAAGACCAGGCGATCCCGCGGCAAATTTGCTGTCTGCATACTCGCCCGTGCTCAGTTGGCCGGATTCCACCGCCTGGAACATGTCGTCCGGCGCGTCCGCACTGGCGTTGGTACCGCCCTGGGGAATCTCCTCAGCTGGCGAGGGAGATGCATTTTTGCCGAGCAGTTTATTGATTTGGTCGATGACGGACATGTTGACAGCCTTCCTGGGACTTAAGCGCTAATACTGAGAAACTGCGGATTGAGAGTGAGTGCCTGCAGGTTGATTTCCTGCCAGATCACGCCTTGGAGATCGGCGTAGCTGTGACCGAAGAAGTTCGGGGATTCGGCCGCAGCTGGCGTTGATTCGACAAAGGACTCGAGGCTCTTCAGCCCCAATAGCTTGTCAATCAAGACCACACAATTGAGGTTCAAGGCATCGCTGAACGCTACCAGGCGGGACTGGGTCTGCGCAACGTCACTGCGCGGCAGCGGATGTGAATGCGTCACGAAGGCTCCAAGGTCGACAACCCCGCTCACCCCGCCCCGAAGATTGGCAACGCCGAGGAACCACTCCTTGACGTGGGGCACTGGATAAATCGGCCCGCAAGGAAAAATCTCTCCCGCATGGTTCAGCGGGAACAGGTATCTGGCGCCCGCCGCCTCGACAGCCAGCCATGCGGCGGCCGTTCCCGAGGTACGGGCTTCCTGCAATCGGCCGGCGAGGCGGCTTTGAAAGGCTCTGAGTGCTTCACGACTGGCCATGGGCGACTTTTCAGCTCAGGGCCTTGATCTTGGCCAGCAACTCCGAGACTTCCACCGGCTTGGTGACATAGTCTTTTGCGCCCTGGCGCAAACCCCACACCCGGTCGGTCTCCTGATTCTTGCTCGTGCACATGATGATGGGAACGTCGGCGTACAAGGGATCACGCGTAATCGCCCGCGTCAGCTGGAAACCGTTCTGCCCCGGCATCACCACGTCCATCAGGATCAGGTCCGGCTTCTCTTCGGCCAGCTTGCGGAACGCATCCTCAGCGTTCTCGGCTGTCTTGACTGAAAATCCGTTCTTTTGCAACAGCCCGGTCAAATACATCAGCTCGGTTTTCGAATCGTCAACAACCAGTACTTTCTGGATAGACATCACAACACTCCTTGATTGGAAGACCCGAACTGCCTGACCGCCTGCAGCAGTTGATCTTTGGTAAATGGTTTGGTCAGGTAGTCTTGCGAGCCCACCATTCGCCCCCTCGCCTTGTCGAAAACACCGTCCTTGGACGAGAGCATGACCACAGGCACAGAGGAAAAATTCACGTTCTTTTTTATGATGGCGCAGGTTTGATAGCCATCGAGTCGAGGCATCAGGATGTCACAAAAAATGATGTTGGGATGAAATTCGGCGATCTTGGAGAGCGCATCGAAACCATCTTCCGCAAGCATCACTTCGTGATTGCCCTGTTTAAGAAAAATCTCCGCACTTCGGCGGATCGTATTGCTGTCGTCAATGACCAGCACCTTGCACCCCGATCCAGTCGAACTCACTACGTTGTACTCCCGGCTAGTTATTGGACCGGCGCCATCTGGAGGTGACGCCCTGATCGAGTTTCAGATCTCAACCATTTCAAAATCTTCCTTGCGGGCGCCACACTCGGGACAAGTCCAATTCATGGGCACCTCTGCCCAAGACGTTCCTGGTGCAATGCCATGCTCAGGCGCCCCGATGGCCTCATCGTAAATCCACCCGCAAATCAAACACATCCACGTTTTTGTATTGGTCACAGCTTAAGAGGCCTTCACATAGAATGCAAACATTGTATAGACGTGCCTTGGCAATTTGAGGTCACAGAGCCTGCTTTCCGCCTGCATTTAGGCCTATGACAAACCCGAACCCGCCCCCAGTTTCAAACTTGCCAGCGACCGACGCCGAGGATGCCTCGCCACCTTGTGTCTTGGTGTTCAATGCCAGCGACCCAAGTGGCGCCAGCGGCCTTGGTGCCGACGTCATGGCGATCGCTTCCGTCGGCGCGCATGCTCTCCCCGTGGTGACGGGTGCCTACGCCCGGGACACCACCGAAATCTTCGACTTCTTCCCCTTTGACGAGGAGGCCGTCACGGAGCAGGCCCGTGCCATTCTTGAAGATGCGCCTGTGCTGGTCATCAAGGTCGGCTTCGCCGGTAGCCCGGAGAACATCAGCGCCATTGCCGAACTTGCATCGGACTATGCCGACGTCCCGCTAATCGCCTGCATGCCCAACTTGTCGTGGTGGGATGAAGGCAAGATTGACTTGTACCAGGACGCCTTTCGCGAACTGCTTCTCCCTCAGGCGACTGTGTTGGTAGGAAACCACAGCACCCTCTGGCGCTGGCTGCTTCCCGATTGGGCCAGCGTAAAAAGCCCGACCCCTCGGGATATCGCCAAAGCAGCCTCCGAGATGGGCGTTCCGTACACATTGGTGACGGGCATACCCTTACCCGCCCAATTCATCGACAACGTGTTGTCGACCCCGGATAACACTTTGGGCCGCGAGAAATTCGAGCGATTTGATGCCATCTTTGCCGGTGCCGGCGACACCCTTTCCGCAGCACTGGCCGCACTCGTGGCCACTGGCAGTGATCTGGCCGCGGCCGTCACTGAGGCCTTGAGCTATCTCGACCGGTGCCTGGACGCAGGTTTTCGCCCCGGCATGGGCAATGTCGTGCCGGACAGGCTCTTCTGGGCGCAGGCTGAGGATGACGACGATGACGATGATGACGGGGTCGGAGACGCGGACAAGGGCGCCTTCACAACCGACGTTTTTGAGGTTCCTTCCAATGAAACCAAGCACTGACGGCCAAGCCGACAACAACGCCAGATTGTTCGAGCGCGCACAAAGTGTGATCCCGGGCGGCGTGAACTCACCCGTGCGCGCCTTCCGCGCCGTGGGGGGCACACCGCGCTTTGTCCAGCGCGCCCGGGGGCCCTACTTCTGGGACGCCAACGGCCAGCGCTACATCGACTACATCGGTTCCTGGGGTCCGATGATCCTCGGCCATGGCCACCCGGCAGTGCTCGACGCCGTGCAGAAGGCCGCGCTCGATGGATTTTCTTTCGGCGCGCCCACCGAGCGCGAGATTGAACTGGCAGAGGAAATCATCCGCCTGGTGCCATCGCTGGACATGGTGCGCCTGGTCAGTTCGGGCACCGAGGCCGCGATGAGCGCGATCCGCCTGGCACGCGGCGCCACGGGGCGCAGCAAGTTCATCAAGTTCGAAGGCTGCTACCACGGTCATGCTGACGCGCTGCTGGTCAAGGCCGGCTCCGGGCTGGCCACCTTCGGCAATCCGACCAGCGCTGGCGTGCCACCCGAGGTGGTTCAGCACACGCTGGTGCTCGAGTACAACAACGTCGCGCAGTTGGAAGAGGCGTTCGCGCTGCATGGCGCGGAACTCGCCTGCCTGATGATCGAGCCCATCGCGGGAAACATGAATTTCGTGCGTGCGTCGGTACCCTTCATGCGACGTTGCCGTGAACTCTGCACGCAACATGGCGCGTTCCTGGTGTTCGACGAAGTCATGACCGGCTTTCGCGTGGCACTTGGTGGGGCGCAAAGCCTTTACGCGCGCGACATCCCGGGCTTCAAGCCCGACATCACAGTCATGGGCAAAGTCATCGGTGGCGGCATGCCACTGGCGGCCTTTGGCGGTCGGCGCGACCTGATGGAGCAGATGGCCCCGTTGGGCCCCGTGTACCAGGCCGGCACACTGTCGGGCAACCCGGTCGCTACCGCCTGTGGGCTGGCGACGTTGCGCGAAATCAGCCGGCAGAATTTCTTCGACGAGCTGGCGCGCAAGACCCGGTTGCTGGTCAACGGCCTGAAAGACGCAGCGGCTGCCGAGGGCGTTGCGTTCAGCGCCGACAGCGAAGGCGGCATGTTCGGCTTCTTCCTGCTTGATGCACTGCCGCAGAACTACCCGCAAGTCATGAAAACCGACGGAGCGCGTTTCAACCAGTTGTTCCACGGCCTGCTGGACCGCGGCGTGTACATTGCCCCCGCACTCTACGAGGCAGGCTTTGTCAGCGCCGCGCACAGCGACGAAGACATTGCCCAGACCGTCACTGTGGCGCGTGAAGTCTTCAAGTCACTCTGAAAAACGTAGCTACTTGTGACCAATGGACGCTGGGAAGCGGCGGTTTCAATCAAAAAAGCGGCTCATGAGCCGCTTTTTTCCTGCGCCAGGCGCGATGCCGCAGCCGGGTTTTCAGTGGCGAAAGTGCCGCACCCCGCTAAACACCATCGCCACGCCACGCTCATCGGCCGCGGCAATCACCTCGGGGTCGCGCATCGAGCCCCCAGGCTGGATGATGCAGCTGGCGCCGGCATCCACCACCACGTCCAGTCCGTCGCGGAACGGAAAGAACGCGTCGCTTGCGACTACGGTCCCAGCCAGCGAAAGCCCGGCATGTTGCGCCTTGATGCTGGCGATGCGCGCGGAATCGAGCCGGCTCATCTGGCCCGCGCCCACGCCCATGGTCATTCCGCCAGCGCAGAAGACGATGGCGTTGCTCTTGACGTACTTGGCCACTTTCCACGCGAACAGCAGGTCCTGCAGTTGCGCAGGGGTCGGCTGCACCTTCGTCACGACTTTCAGGTCGGACAGCGCGAGCTGGTGGTTGTCGGCAGTCTGCATCAGCAGGCCGGAGCCAATGCGCTTGATGTCGATGACGTTGCGGCCATTGTCCCAGTCGGTGGCGCCGCCTGGGGGAAGCTCGATCTGCAGCACGCGCACGTTGACCTTGGACTTGAAGATTTCCAGCGCCTCGGGCGTGTAGCCCGGCGCCATCAGCAACTCGACGAACTGTTTGCTGACCTGCTGGGCCGCGGCGCCGTCGACGGTGCGGTTGAAGGCGATGATGCCGCCGAACGCAGAGGTCGGGTCGGTCTGGAAGGCCTTGCTGTAGGACTCCAGGACGTCCTTGCCCACGGCCACGCCGCAGGGGTTGGCGTGCTTGACAATCACACAGGCCACTTCCCGGAAGCTCTTGACGCATTCCCACGCCGCATCGGCATCGGCGATGTTGTTGTAGCTGAGTTCCTTGCCCTGCAACTGCTTCGCTGTGACCAGCGCGCCCGGTGCGGGATAGAGGTCACGGTAGAAGGCGGCCCGCTGGTGCGGGTTCTCGCCGTAGCGCAGGTCCTGCAGCTTGACGAAGCGGCCGTTGGCCTGGGCCGGGAACAGCTGGCGCACGGGCACGGCGGTGTCGGCCTCGAAATCCAGCGACGAAAGATAGTCGCTGATGGCCCCGTCGTACTGGCTGATGCGGTTGAACGCCGCCACCGACAGGGCGAACCGGGTCTTGAGCGTCAGGCCGCCGGCCTTCAGTTCAGCCAGCACACCGGGATACTGCGCCGCGTCAGTCAGAACACCCACGTCCTTCCAGTTCTTGGCCGCGCTGCGCACCATGGCCGGGCCGCCGATGTCGATATTCTCGATCGCGTCATCCAGCGTGCAACCGGCCTTGGCCACCGTGGCCTCGAACGGATAAAGGTTCACCACCAGCAGGTCGATGGTGTCGATGCCGTGGGCGGCGAGCGCCGCCATGTGCTCCGGCACGTCGCGGCGCGCCAGCAGGCCGCCATGCACTTTCGGGTGCAGCGTCTTGACGCGGCCGTCGAGCATTTCGGGAAAGGCGGTGACCTCAGCCACCTCTGCGACAGGCAGGCCTTCGGCGGCCAGCAACTTGGCGGTGCCGCCGGTGGAAATCAGCTTGATGCCCAGTGCATGCAGAGCGCGGGCGAAGTCGACGATACCGGTTTTGTCCGAGACGGAGAGCAGTGCGTTCATGACGTGTGGTGACGGGTCAGGTCACTTGATAAGTTTGTGTTCGACGAGCTTCTTGCGCAGCGTGTTGCGGTTCAGGCCCAGCCATTCGGCCGCGCGCGACTGGTTCTGGTCGGCCTGCTGCATCACCACATCCAGCAGAGGCTTTTCAACCGCCTTGACCAGCATTTCGTACATTCCCGCAGGATCGGTGCCGCGCAGATCCCGGAAGTAGCTGTCCAGATTGGCGCGCACGCATTCTTCAATCGTCTTGTTGCTCATTCGGCAATTTCCAGTAAATCATTTTGTCGGTCCAACCAGCCGGCATTCCGCATGTCGGGCAGACGATCCAGCGTTGCACCCAGGGCATCGAAGTAGCTGGCCACGGCGAACAGTTGCTGCGCGCTGTCTTCCAGCCTGAGCATCCGTGCCCGGAAAGCCTCACCGCCCGGCAGATCGCGCACATACCAGCCGATATGCTTGCGCGCCGACCGCACGCCTGTGTATTCGCCATACAGCGCATAGTGGTCTTGCAGGTGCGCCAGCAGCGCCCGGCGGACTTCGGCGACCAACGGTGGCGCCAGCAGTTCGCCGGTGGCCAGGAAGTGGCCGATCTCGCGAAAGATCCAGGGGCGGCCCTGGGCGGCGCGGCCGATCATCAGCGCATCCGCCCCGGTTGCGGTCAGCACCTCGCGCGCCTTGCACGGCGAATCGATGTCGCCGTTGGCCACCACCGGAATGCGCAGCCCGGCCTTGACGGCAGCAATGGTGTCGTACTCGGCGGCGCCCTTGTAGCCCTGCTCGCGGGTACGGCCATGCACCGTGAGCATCTGCACGCCGGCGGACTCCGCCGCACGCGCCAGACGCACCGCATTCTTCTCGGCCTGGCACCAGCCGGTGCGCATCTTCAGCGTGACCGGCACACCGCGCGGCGTGCAAACCGCCACCACGGCTTCGATGATCTGCCGCGCCAGCGGCTCGTCCTGCATCAATGCCGAGCCGGCCCACTTGTTACAGACTTTCTTGGCCGGGCAGCCCATGTTGATGTCGATGATCTGCGCGCCCCGGTCGATGTTGAAAGCCGCGGCCTCGGCCATCATCGGCGCGTCGGTGCCCGCAATCTGCACCGCGATCGGCCCCGGCTCGCCATCGTGGTTGGCGCGGCGTGAGGTCTTCAGCGTGTGCCAGAGGTCGCGCCGCGACGTCACCATCTCGCTGACCGCATAGCCCGCTCCGAACTCCCGGCACAACTGCCGGAACGGGCGATCAGTCACCCCCGCCATGGGGGCGACAAACAAGGCGTTCGGCAGGACAAACGGTCCGATGTTCATGAAGACGCGGGATCGGGGGAAAGGTGAAAACCGGTGGGCGTGCGGCAGGTGGGGAAGGGAATTGTATCTGCCCAAAATTTCAGCAATTGAAATGCCGGGCTTCGGTCCGCGGATCGTGACGGCGCCGGCAGATACACTGGACTGACCATGGACGCTTGGACGCAACACCTGCTCACCCAACTCGCGCTGCCCGAGTACGGCCTGAGCACGGTATTCGTGATCTCCTTCATCTCGGCCACGCTGCTGCCACTGGGGTCGGAGCCCGCGGTGTTCGGCCTGGTCAAGCTCAACCCGGACCTGTTCTGGGCGGCTGTCGGAGTGGCCACGGTGGGCAACACGCTGGGCGGCGCCGTGAGTTGGTGGATGGGCTGGGGCGCGCACGAAGTGGTGGACAAGTACCGCCATTCGGCCACCCACGTCAAGGCGCTGGAATGGCTGGAGAAACTCGGCCCCAAGGCCTGCCTGCTCGCCTGGCTGCCCGCGGTCGGTGACCCGCTGTGCGCGGTGGCCGGCTGGCTCAAGCTGCCGTTCTGGCCCTGCGTGGCCTACATGGCCGTCGGCAAGCTGGCCCGCTACGTAATCATGACCGCCAGCCTGCTGTGGGTGTTCCCGGGGCAGTTGCCGATGATCGGCTGATAGCTACGCTATCGATAGCGAACAATGACCATCGGACGCTGGATAACGGCCATAAATCTATAGGAAAAGGGCTCACACCGCCCGTTGGCGTCAACGTCGCCGACCTGACCCTTCACCGGTGGCGCTGACGCGTCACACGTTGAAAAGGAAGTTCAATACGTCGCCATCCTTCACCACGTACTCCTTGCCCTCGGAGCGCATCTTGCCGGCCTCCTTGGCACCGTGCTCACCCTTGTGGGCGATGTATTCGTCAAACGCAATGGTCTGGGCTCGGATGAAGCCGCGCTCGAAGTCGCCGTGGATCACCCCGGCCGCCTGCGGGGCGGTGTCTCCGATATGGATGGTCCAGGCGCGCACCTCCTTCACACCAGCGGTGAAATAGGTCTGCAAGCCCAGCAGTTTGAAGGCCGCGCGGATCAGGCGGTTCAGCCCGGGTTCGTCCTGACCCATCTCGTGCAGGAACATGGCGCGGTCTTCGTCCTCCATGTCGGCCATGTCGGCTTCCATCTTGGCGCAGATCGCCACCACCGGTGCATTCTGTGTGGCGGCGTATTCGTTCAGGCGGTCCAGGAAGGGGTTGTTCTCGAATCCGGTCTCGCTCACGTTGCCCACGAACATGGCCGGCTTGGCGGTGATCAGGCACAACGGCTTGAGAATGAGGAGTTCGTCCTTCGACAAATCCATCGTCCGCACCGGCTGGCCCTGGTTCAGCGTGGCCTGCACTTTGGTCAGGACCGCCACCAGTTTGGCGGCGTCCTTGTCATTGCCCGATTTGGCGGCCTTGATGCTGCGCTGCAGGGTCTTGTCCACCGTGCCGAGGTCGGCCAGGCAGAGCTCGGTCTGGATCACTTCGATGTCGGAGATCGGGTCCACCTTGCCGGCGACGTGGATCACGTTGTCGTCTTCAAAGCAGCGGACCACGTTGACGATGGCGTCGGTCTCGCGGATGTGCGCGAGGAACTGGTTGCCCAGCCCCTCGCCCTGGCTGGCGCCCGCGACCAGGCCGGCAATGTCCACGAACTCGACGATGGCCGGCACGATGCGCTCGGGGTGGATGATCGCGGCCAGATGCTGCAGACGCGGGTCGGGCACTTCCACCACGCCGGTGTTGGGCTCTATGGTGCAGAAGGGATAGTTTTCGGCGGCGATGCCGGCTTTGGTCAGCGCGTTGAAGAGAGTGGACTTGCCGACGTTGGGCAGGCCCACGATGCCGCATTGGAGGCTCATGACGGGGCTTTCAGAAGACTTTGGGTTAACCGACGATTTTACGTGCCTGCCCCGGCCACGACCTGATGCCGATCCCCCGCGTCAGTCAAACCGGAAATCAGCCGTCACGCTTTGACCGACCCGCAGCACCTGGCTGTCGCCCTGCAGCACGATGGCGTTCATGCCGAAGGTCACGGCGCCATTCAGCCGCGGATCCTGCCTGTACGCCTGCAGGGTGTCGCTCACCTGTGGACCGGGTTCTGCGGTGACCGGATCGACATTGGGAATGGGGCAGCGGGCGCAGGGCTTGACGGGCTTGAGCTCCACAAGCCCGGTCTCTGTCGTGACGCGCAGCACGTCCAGACGGTCTTCATCGTGGGATTCGAGGCCTTCGAGCACCAGATTGGGCCGGAATCTCGCCATCTCCACCTTGCTGTGGCCTCCATCGGCAAGTCGGCGGTTCAGCGTGTCCAGCGACGCAGTGCTCGTCACCAGCAACGGAAAGCCATCGCTGAACGAGTTCGGCGCTTCGATGCCACCGGTCCATTTCAGACTGGAAAGCCGCCGGTGGTCCGGGTCGAAGCGCACCAGCCGCAGGGGCTGGCCCAGAAAATCGGTGAACCATTGCGCGGCGACCGCGCCCATGTCGTAAGCCGCCACTTCGTCGTCCCAGACGCGCACGCGCAGGGGTTGCTCCACCGCGTCGATGGCCAGGTGCAGCGCCAGCATGCCAGGCGCACGCAGGATGATCTCGTAGGTCTTGATCTGCGGGCGGATCAGCACCATGCGCGGCAGTTCGCGCTGGCTGACGAAGTCGCCAGTGGCGTCCACCACCATCCAGGCGCGGTCCAGGTCCAGTCCGGCCTCGGTCAGCATGGCTTCGGCGACCACCACGCCGGCGCAGGACTTGACCGGGTAGATCACCAAAGCGGCGATGGTGGCGAAAACGTCGGGAGTGGCATGGCTCACGGTGGCAACCTTTTTGCAATGGCAGGGCAGGCGTCGGGTTCAACGCCCGATTTTGCCCCGCCTTCTACAATCCGCACCATGGCAACCACCTTTGACATCTGCATCCGCGGGGCCGGCATTGTCGGACGAACGCTCGCCTTGCTGCTGGCGCGCGAGCACTTGCGGGTGGCGCTTGTCGCCCCGCCAGGCGTGGCCCCGCCTGCCACCTCGGGCCACAGCGACGTACGAGCCTACGCCATGAATGCGGCGTCGCGCGCCTTGCTCGAGTCACTGCGTGTCTGGCCTGACGAGACTTCTGCAACCCCCGTGCTGCGCATGGAGGTCAGCGGCGACGACGGTGGCCTGGTGAATTTCGATGCCGGCGTGCAGGCCACTCCGGCATTGACCTGGATTGTCGATGTCCCCGCGCTTGAAGCCAGGCTTTCGGAAGCCGTGCGCTACCAGCCCCAGATCGAGGTGCTCCAGGGCCCGGCCCCGGCCGCGCTGACGGTGGTATGCGAAGGAAAGACCAGCCGCACGCGCGCCGAGTATGGCGTGGAATTCAACGTCAAGCCCTATGGTCAGCACGCCATCGCGACGCGGCTGACCTGCGAAAAGCCGCACGGCCAGGTGGCTTGGCAATGGTTTTCCGGCGGTGATATTCTGGCTTTCCTGCCATTGGGCGGCCGGTTGGGGAACTCTGTCGCGGTTGTCTGGTCTGTTCATCAGGAGCGGGCCCCCGCCCTGCTTGCCACCTCACCGGAAGAATTCACCTCGATGCTCGAGACCACCAGCCACCACACCCTCGGCAAGCTCACGCTACAGGGCGAGCGCGCCAGTTGGCCGCTGCAACTGGCGCGTGCCGACCGCTGGGTGGGCCCTGGTTGGGCGCTGGCAGGGGATGCCGCCCATACGGTGCATCCGCTCTCGGGCCAGGGACTGAACCTGGGTCTGGGCGACGTGGCCGAGCTGGCGCGGGTCCTGAAATCCCGCGAGGACTGGCGCCCCCCCGGCGACTTGAAGCTGCTGCGCCGCTACGAGCGCGCGCGCAAGGCCGACGTGCTCTCCACCAGTCTTGCCACGGACAGCCTCCAACAGCTGTTTTCACTGGGTGGGAGCCCGGCACAGGCTCTGCGCAACTGGGGCATGAGCGGCTTTGACCGCAGCGGCCCCCTGAAAGACTGGGTGGCGCGACGCGCCATGGGCACCCTCAACACTTTGAAATAGCCACTGGACACCTGATGAAGAAACTGATGAAGACTGCCCTGACGTTTGCCGGCTTGACCTTGGCGCTGGTTGCTTTCGCCCAGGAGGCAACAATCCGAAAGAATCTGGCCGAACGCATTCCCCAGTTGCAGAAAATCGATGAAGTCAGCAAATCGGCCATGCCCGGCCTTTATGAAGTGCGCGTCAACGGCACTGACATCCTGTACACCGATGCCGAGGGCAATTTCCTGATCCAGGGTGCACTGATCGACACCCGGCAGCGGCGCAACCTGACCGAAGAGCGCATCGACAAGCTCACTGCCGTGGATTTCAGCGCCTTGCCGCTCAAGGATGCCTTCACCATTGTCCGTGGCGACGGCAAGCGGAAAATGGCGGTGTTCGAAGACCCCAACTGCGGCTACTGCAAGCGTTTCGAGACGGACCTGCAAAAAGTGAACAACGTCACCGTGCACATGTTCCTCTTCCCGATCCTGGGCAAGGATTCAATGGACAAGTCAAAGAACATCTGGTGCGCCAAGGACCGGGCCAAAGCCTGGAGCGACTGGATGCTGCGCGATATCACGCCCGCTGGCGCCACCTGTGACGCCGCGGCGCTGACACGCAACGTCGAATTTGGCAAGAAACACAAGATCACTGGCACCCCGACCCTGATCTTTGCCGATGGTTCGCGCGTACCCGGAGCCATCGGCGCGCCGCAGATCGAGAAGTTCCTCGCACAAGCCAAACCCTGAGTCCTGCCGCCAGGCAACTCCCTGACCCGATCTGTCCAGACAAGCCTCTCCATGCACCAGAAAGCCACCCGGGACCTGATTGACTGGCTCGGTTACGCCGGGCTGCTTCCCTTCGCTGGCCTGGCAATGCTGTTGTGGCTGGTCAGCGCTGATCTGCACCCTTTCGTCGCGCTATCGCTGGCAGCCTATGGCGCGGTGATCGTGTCTTTTCTCGGCGGCATTCACTGGGGCATCGGCCTGCGTTACGCCGCCACAGAAACGCCGGGGCACGCCTTTCACCTGGTCTGGGGGGTGGTGCCTTCGTTGCTGGCGTGGGTCGCGATGCTGATGCCAGCCTATGCCGGACTTCCCCTGCTGGGCCTGGTGATGGTCGGCTGCTACGCAGTGGACCGCAAGACCTGGGCCGATGCCGGTCTCTCGCACTGGCTGCCACTGCGCCTGCGCCTGACTGTGGTGGCCACGCTGAGTTGCCTTCTGGGGGCCGCCGGCACCTGACCCGGCCCGCGCCGACCAAGCCCAGGGGCGGGCAATCGGACAATGCCTTGGCGTGGGTCGGCTATTCTTTGTATCACCATGCCGAAAAAACTCACGACCGATCCCGCCATCCACTTCCGGGTGGAAGCCACTGACCTGCACGCACACCTGTATCGCGTCACGCTGACCATACAGCGCCCCGCCGCGCTGCAACGCGTGACGCTGCCTGTGTGGATCCCGGGCAGCTACCTGGTCCGTGAATTCGCAAAGAACCTGCAGGGCCTTCGCGCGCACCAGGCTAGCCATGCCATGGAGATGACGCAGACCGACAAATCCACCTGGCAAATGCACTGCCGGGTGGGTCGCCCGTTGGTCTTGCAGTACGAGGTGTATGCCAACGACCCATCCGTGCGAACCGCCTGGCTTGATGCCTCCCGCGGCTTCTTCAATGGCACCAGCCTGTGCCTGCAGGTCGAAGGTCAGGCCGAGACACCTCAGGCGCTCGAAGTGTGTGCGCCCAAGGGGGCCGGGAGTTGGTCGGTGGCCACCGGACTCACTGCAGACGCCGTGAATGCCCGCGGTTTTGGCACCTACGTCGCCGCCAACTACGACGAACTGGTGGACTGCCCCGTGGAAATGGGCGCCTTCTGGAGCGGCGAGTTCAAGGCCTGTGGCGTGCCGCACCGCTTCGTGGTGGCGGGTGCCGCGCAGTCCTTTGACGGCGAGCGCCTGCTGGCCGATGCCAAGAAAATCTGTGAGACCAGTATCCGCTTCTGGCACGGCAGCAAGAAGCCGCCGCACAGGCACTTCGTGTTCATGCTCAACGCGGTGGACGACAGTTACGGGGGGCTGGAGCACCGCAACTCCACCGCGCTGATCTGCGGTCGGCGCGACCTGCCACGGCAGGGCGAACGCAAGAACAGCGAGGGCTACACCACCCTGCTCGGGCTGATCAGCCACGAATATTTTCACACCTGGAACGTCAAGCGCCTGCGCCCCGCGGAGTTCGCCCGCTATGACTACGCACAGGAGAACTACACCCGCCTGCTGTGGTTCTTCGAGGGCTTCACCAGCTACTACGACGACCTGTTGCTGCGCCGCGCCGGCCTGCTGGACGATGCGGGCTACCTCAAGCTGCTGAACAAGACGATCAACCAGGTGTTGCAAACGCCTGGGCGCGCCGTGCAGTCAGTCGCGCAGGCCAGTTTTGACGCCTGGGTCAAGTACTACCGGCAGGACGAGAACACACCGAACGCCACCGTCAGCTACTACACCAAGGGCGCGCTGGTCGCCCTGTGCCTGGACCTGACGCTGCGCCAGGAAGGTCACACCGATCTGGACGCTGTGATGCGCGCGCTGTGGCGACGGTGCAAGGCCGGCCCGATGACGCAAGCCGACTTGCTGACGGTGCTCGCGGAACTGGGCCAGCGTGACTTCGGCGACGAACTCGCCGCCTGGGTGCATGGCACTGCCGAATTGCCGCTCCAGGCCGTGCTGGCCCGCCAGGGTGTCGCGGTCCAGGAGGATGCTGCGCAGCCGGCGCAACGCCTGGGCCTGCGCGTCGCCGAAGCAGCGGGCATTCAGGTCAAGGTGGTGCTGCGGGGCGGCGCCGCCGAGCGCGCGGGATTTGCAGCCGGCGACGAATGGCTGGCGGTGGAGACCGATGCCCGCACCGGCGAAGCCTGGCGGCTGCACAAGCTGGACGACCTGGCGCTGTACGCGGGCCCCCATCACAGCCTGACGGCCCTGGTATCGCGCGACAAGCGCCTGCTGCGGCTGCCGCTGGAACTGCCGCAGGGTGTCACCACCTGGCGCCTGAGCCTGCACGACGCCGCTGCGGCCGCGCGCTGGCTTGCGGGCGCCGCCTGAGGGGCTTCCGGCGACATTTTTTATACAAAAACTGGCAAATCCCAGCGTTAAATGGTCGCGGGCAGCTATTGATTGAATAGCAATCGGCGATCCGGCTCTCGCCACGACCTGGCACGCAAGCTCAGCGCCGCTGGTCCACCACCCGCTTGGCCTTGCCCTGGCTGCGCTCCACGCCGCCTTCGGCGCGCAACTCGATCTCGACGCTGCTGCCCACATAGACCTTGATTTCGTACTGCAGCATCTTCGCGGCGGCCCGGGCCTCGATGCTCTCGGGTGACAGGCCAGGGCGGGTCTCCACCGCCACCTTGAGGTTGTCCATCGGCCCCTCGCGCGTCAGGACGCACTGGTAATGCGCGCTGAGTTCCGGGCGCTTGAGGATCAGTTCCTCGATCTGCGTCGGGAAAACATTCACGCCCCGGATGATCATCATGTCATCGCTGCGGCCGGTGATCTTTTCCATGCGCCGCATCGTGCGCGCCGTACCGGGCAGCAGCCGTGTCAGGTCGCGCGTGCGGTAACGGATGATCGGCAACGCCTCCTTGGTCAGGCTGGTGAACACCAGCTCGCCCATCTCCCCGTCGGCCACGGGTTCGCCGGTCTCGGGGTGGATGATCTCGGGGTAGAAATGGTCTTCCCAGATGGTCGGGCCGTCCTTGGTCTCGACACATTCGCTGGCCACGCCGGGGCCCATGACCTCGGAGAGGCCATAGATATCCACCGCGCTGATGCCGGCACGCGCCTCGATCGCCATACGCATGTCGTTGGTCCACGGCTCCGCGCCAAAGATGCCGATGCGCAGCGACGAGTCGGCCGGGTTGATGCCCTGGCGCTCGAACTCGTCGGCGATGGCCAGCATGTAACTCGGCGTGACCATGATGATGTCGGGTCGGAAGTCCTGGATCAGCTGCACTTGGCGCTCGGTCTGGCCGCCGCCAAAGGGCACCACCGTCAGGCCGAGCTTTTCGGCGCCATAGTGCGCGCCCAGCCCGCCGGTGAACAGGCCGTAGCCGTAGCTCACATGCACCATGTCACCGGGTCGCGCACCGGCCGCGCGGATGCTGCGGGCCACCACGCCGGCCCAGGTGTCGATGTCCTTCAGCGTGTAGCCCACCACCGTGGGTTTGCCAGTGGTGCCGCTGGAGGCATGGATACGCGCGCAACCCTCGCGCGGCACGGCGAACATGCCGAAGGGGTAACTGTCGCGCAGGTCCTTCTTGGTGGTGAAAGGAAACTTCGCCAGGTCCGACAAGGTCTTGAGGTCGCCTGGATGGACCCCGGCCGCATCGTACTTGGCCTTGTAGACCGGCGAATTGGCGTAGGCGTGGGCCAGCGTGGATTTCAGGCGTTTGAGCTGCAGTGCGCGCAGCTCGTCGATGCTGGCCTTCTCGATCGGCTCCAGGGGGAAGGCTTTCATGGCTTCTCATGCTCCGTGGTTTCGGGAATCACCGTGCCCTGAATCTGGGCGCTCTTGCCGCGGAACAGGGCAATTACCTGCCCGCGCTGATTGGTGACTTTCATGTCGTAGATGCCGTGGCGCCCGCTCAGCGTCTGCTCGACGCCCTCACAGGTCAGCACGTCGCCCAGATGACCGGGTTTGAGGAACTCGATGCTGGCCCCCGAGGCCACCGTGTTTTTGTTATAGCTGTTGCAGGCAAAGGCAAAGGTGGAGTCCGACAGCGTGAAGATGAAGCCGCCATGGCAGATCTGGTGGCCGTTCAGGTGCAGCGCGCGCACCGTCATGCGCATGACGGCGCGGCCCGGCTCGCAGCTGACCAGTTCCATGCCCATGGTGTCCTTGGAGGCGGTGTCGACGGCAAACATGGTCTCGCCGACCTGGCGCGCCAGATCGCGGGCTTGTTCGGGCGTGTGCGCTTGGCCGTGCGTGTTCATCTTCATTCGCCCTTGAACTGCGCCGGGCGCTTTTCCAGGAAGGCCATCACGCCTTCGATGTAGTCGTGCGTATGGCCCATGGCCGACTGCGTGTCGCGCTCGGCGTCAAGCTGCTGGTGCAACGTGCGCGTGGCCCCGTCACGCAGAAGGTGGCGGGTGGCCACCAGCGCTCGGGTGGGCATCACGGCCAGTCTTTCGGCCAAGGCCAGCGCGGCGGCCAGCGGGTCTTCCGCCACGTCCCAGATCATCCCCCACTCCAAGGCCCGCGCCGCCGGAAGCTTGTCGCCGGTCATGGCCAGCGCCAGGGCACGCGCCAGGCCCAGTCGTTCCACCAGGAACCAGCTGCCACCCGCATCGGGAATCAGGCCGATCTTGCTGAAGGCCTGGATGAAACTGGCCCCTGGCGCGGCAATCGCAATATCGCAGGTCATGGCCAGCGAGGCGCCCGCACCGGCCGCCACGCCATTGACCGCGGCAATCGTCGGCACGCGCAGCGCCTGCAGCCGGCGCACCGTCGGATTGAACGCCTGATCGATCACCGGGCCAGGATTGGCACGCTCTATCAGGTCCGGCCCTGGCGCAAAGTCGAACTCCGACAGGTCGGCCCCGGCACAAAAGCCGCGACCCGCCCCGGTGATGACCAGCGCGCGGATGCCAGGGTTCGCCTCCACGTGCTCCATCGCGGCCCCGAGCTCACGATGCATCTGGCGGGTGAAACTGTTGAGCGCCTGCGGTCGGTTCAGCGTGGCGATGGCCACGGCGCCACGCTCTTCAAATAGGACGGTCGATTCGGTCATGGTGTCTCCTGCGGGGGAATTTACCATTAACCGACCGATCGGTTGGCCAATTTTTCCCCTTGTTCCGGGCCTTGGTTATAGTCCTGCGCTACGTCGAAACATTTCAACAGAAAACCCGGAGGAAGCCCATGGCTTATGAACTGATCGAGGTGCGCATCGAGGCCGAAAAAGTCGGCATCATCACTTTGAACCGGCCGAAGGCGCTCAATGCGCTCAACAGCGCCCTGATGGACGAACTCGGCGCCGCGCTCAAGGACTTCGATGCCAACGAAGCCATCGGCTGCATGATCGTCACCGGCAGCGAAAAAGCCTTCGCGGCCGGCGCGGATATCTCGGCGATGGCGAAATACAGCTTTGCCGACGTCTACAAGGACGACTTCATCACCCGCAACTGGGAAACCATCCGCTCGATCCGCAAGCCCGTGATCGCGGCCGTAGCCGGCTTTGCGCTGGGGGGCGGCTGCGAACTGGCCATGATGTGCGATTTCATCATCGCCGCCGACAATGCGAAGTTCGGCCAGCCCGAGATCAAGATCGGCATCATCCCCGGCGCCGGCGGCACCCAGCGCCTGCCGCGCGCCGTGGGCAAATCGAAGGCGATGGACATGGTGCTGACCGGGCGCATGATGGACGCGACGGAAGCCGAGCGTGCCGGCCTGGTGAGCCGGGTGGTGCCACTGGATCGCCTGATGGACGAGGCCCTCGCGGCAGCCCTCATGGTCTGCGGCCACGGCCAGCTGGCCAGCATGGCCGCCAAGGAAAGCGTGAACCGTTCTTTCGAGAGCGGACTGACCGACGGCGTGATGTTCGAGCGCCGCCTGTTCCACGCCTTGTTTGCCACCGCCGACCAGACCGAAGGCATGGATGCGTTCCTGAACAAACGGCCCGCAGCCTTCACCCACAGCTGACCCCGGCACAGACTTTTCGCTATAATTCGGCTCGATGGTGATATAGCTCAGTCGGTTAGAGCGCAGCATTCATAATGCTGATGTCGGTGGTTCAAATCCACCTATCACCACCAGTTTTTCAAGGAACCCGCAGGTGCAATCGCACTGCGGGTTTTTGCATTGGCCAGCCAGGTGCTACACTTTTCGGCACTCTCCGGCGAGCCGATACAGGCCACCCGGCTTTTCCCCCCAGCCTCTGGATGAACACCATGAACCGCTGCCTGAAGACTTTTCCCGTTGCCATTGCGATGGCCTTTGCCGGCCTGATGACACTGGGCGGCGTTGCACTTCCCCTCGACGCCAGCGCGCAAGGCACTGTGCGCACCTTTCCCGAAAAAGCGCTGAGAGGAAAGCTCGTCGTGCAGCTTTCGCCCGAAGTCATGCTTGACGGGAAACCCGACCGACTTTCGCCAGGCGCACGCATCCTCGGCCCCGACAACCTGTTGATCTTGCCTTCCCGCCTGGCTGGAGAGCCCTATATGGTGAACTATGTCCGCGACAGCCACGGATTGATCCATCAAGTCTGGGTTCTGACCCCCGCTGAAGTCGCGATCAAACGGCCGGTTCGGGCTGCGCAATAACCAACGGGTGCCGCCGGGCCCCCACACGACTGAACCGATGCCTCAAGGCAGGACGATCCGCTACGACACTTTGCAGCGCCAGGTTGAATTCCATCGGTATGGGACCTGAGTTTCAAGGCGATATCGGGTTTACTCCAGCGCCACGGGGTCCCCTGATGCGATCGATTTACTGGACTTTCGGGAATTCGCAATGAGCAAAAAAGTCTTCATCAAAACCTTCGGATGTCAGATGAACGAGTATGACTCTGACAAGATGGCCGACGTGATGAACGCCGCCGAAGGCTATGAGCCCACCAGCAACGTGGACGAAGCCGACCTGATCCTGTTCAACACCTGTTCGGTGCGCGAAAAGGCGCAGGAAAAGGTCTTCAGCGACCTGGGGCGGGTGCAGCACCTGAAGAAAAAAGGCGTGCTGATCGGCGTCGGCGGCTGCGTGGCCAGCCAGGAAGGCGCCGAGATCATCAAGCGTGCGCCCTACGTGGACGTTGTGTTCGGTCCGCAGACGCTGCATCGCCTGCCCGAGCTGCTGGCACAGCGCGAGCGCCAGGCGCGCCCGCAAGTGGACATCAGCTTTCCCGAGATCGAGAAGTTCGACCACCTGCCCCCAGCGCGGGTCGACGGCGCGGTCGCCTTCGTCTCCATCATGGAAGGCTGCTCCAAATACTGTAGCTACTGCGTGGTGCCGTACACACGTGGGGAGGAGGTGAGCCGCCCATTTGACGACGTGTTGGTCGAGGTGGCCGGCCTTGCCGACCAAGGTGTGAAGGAGGTCACGCTGCTGGGCCAGAACGTCAACGCCTACCGCGGCAAGATGGGCGACACCGCCGGGGTGGCCGACTTCGCGCTGCTGATCGAATATGTGGCCGACATCCCCGGCATCGAGCGTATCCGCTACACCACCAGCCACCCGAACGAATTCACGCAGCGCCTGATTGACGTCTACGACAAGGTGCCCAAGCTGGTCAGCCACCTCCACCTTCCTGTGCAGCACGGATCGGACCGCATCCTGATGGCGATGAAGCGTGGCTACACGGCCATGGAATACAAGAGCACGGTGCGCAAGCTGCGCGCCATCCGCCCCGACATGGCCATGAGCAGTGACTTCATCGTGGGATTCCCGGGCGAGACCGAGGAAGACTTCGGCAAGATGATGAAGCTGATCGACGACATCGGCTTTGACAACAGCTTCAGCTTCATCTTCAGCCCGCGCCCGGGCACGCCAGCGGCCAACCTGCTTGACGACACACCGCACGCAGTCAAGCTGCGCCGCCTTCAGTCCTTGCAGGCCGTGATCGAGACCAACATCCGCAGCATCAGCGCCACACGCCAGGGAACCGTCCAGCGCATCCTGGTGGAAGGTCCCGCACGCCGGGACCCGGCCGAACTCATGGGCCGCACGGAGTGCAATCGCGCCGTCAATTTCCCCGGCGGCCCGAATGCGGCACGTCTGGTCGGCCAGATGATCGACGTGCGTATCACCCAGGCGATGGCACATTCACTGCGTGGCGAGGTACTGGTGAACGCAGACGCATTGACGAACTGAATCCAGCCATCACATGGAACTACTAAATCAATATCTTCCAACGCCCCTTCGAAGCGGAGAAAAGCCAAAAAAGGCTTGAAAAAACGGCCGCAACCGCTCAGAAAGGCATCCCGGGCAGGCCACCACCGCCGCCCATGCCTTTCATGCCACCCATGCGCTTCATCATCTTCATGAGGCCGCCGCCCTTCATCTTCCTCATCATGTCCTGCATCTGCTCGAACTCCTTGAGCAGGCGGTTGACCTCCTGAACCTGCACGCCCGCGCCGGCGGCAATGCGGCGCTTGCGCGTGGCCTTGAGCAACTCGGGTTTGCGCCGCTCCTGCGGAGTCATGCTGTGGATGATGCCTTGCTTGCGGCCAATGTCTTTCTCGGCGCGGTTCAGATCCACCTCGCTGGCCTTTGCCGCCATCTGCGTCGGAAGCTTGTCCATCAGGCTGGAAAGACCACCCATCTGTTTCATCTGCTGGATCTGCGCCAGGAAGTCGTTGAGGTCGAAGCTCGCGCCACTTTTGACCTTGGCCGCCAGCTTTTGCGCAGCCTCCATGTCCACGCCGGCCGTAACCTGCTCGACCAAGGCCACGATATCGCCCATGCCCAGAATCCGGCCGGCATGGCGCTCGGCGTCAAACACCTCCAGCCCGTCGATTTTCTCGCTGGTGCCGGCGAACTTGATCGGCGCGCCGGTGATCTGGCGGACCGAGAGCGCCGCGCCGCCGCGCGAGTCGCCGTCGGTTTTCGTCAGGATGATGCCGGTAATCGGAAGCGCGTCCTTGAAGGCCCTGGCGGTATTGGCGGCGTCCTGGCCCTGCATTGCATCCACCACAAACAGCGTTTCCACCGGTTTGAGTTCGGCGTGCAGTTCGCGGATCTCCTGCATCAGGGCTTCGTCGATGGCCAGCCGCCCGGCGGTGTCGACCAGCAGCACGTCGAAGTAATGCTTGCGCGCGTAATCGATGGCGGCCCGGGCAATCTCAAGTGGCTTCTGGTCAGGGGTGCTGGGAAACCATTCGGCGCCGGCCTGCGCGGTGACCGTCTTGAGCTGCTCGATGGCGGCCGGCCGGTACACGTCGCCCGAGACGGTCAGCACCTTCTTCTTGCGCTTCTCGATCAGGTGCCTGGCCAGTTTGGCGGTCGTGGTGGTCTTGCCTGCACCCTGCAGGCCGGCCATCAGGATCACGACCGGGGGCTGAGCGGCGAGATTGATGTCGGAAACGCCCTCGCCCATGGTGGCTGCCAGCTCACGGTTGACGATGCCCACCAACGCCTGGCCAGGCTTGAGCGAGCCCATCACTTCCTGGCCCAATGCCTTTTCCTTGACCCGTGCGATGAAGTCGCGCACCACGGGCAGCGCCACATCGGCCTCGAGCAGCGCCATGCGCACCTCGCGCAACATGTCGGTCACGTTGGATTCGGTGATGCGGGCCTGCCCGCTGATCTGTTTGACCAGCCGGGAAAGTTTGTCGGTCAGGGCGGAAGCCATAAGAAGTGTCCCGTCGGTTGGAAACCGGCATACCCGCAGACCGGAGGCCCGCGAGCGCCGGCCATGTGCAAAACGCTAAACTGTGGCCATGATTTTAGCCAGTGCGTCTCCCGTCAGCATCCTGCTCGCCCTTGGCGCCGCCATGGCCTATGCGGTTCCGGCTGCCGGCGCGTCGCGGCTCAGTGCTCAGGCGGCACGATGGATTCTGCTGACCGCATGGGTCCTGCACGGACTGATGCTGGCCGCCGGCCTGCTGGGAGACCCTCCCCGATTCGGCTTTGCACCCGCCCTTTCGGTCACGGCCTGGCTGGTACTTACCGTCTATGCCATTGAGAGTCATGTTTTTCCCAACCTGACGGCGCGCTGGGCACTGGCCGGGTTTGGCGCGCTGGCCGTCCTCGTCGCGCTGTTGTTTCCGGGAACCGAATTGCAGACCCTGGCGTCTCCCTGGTTGCCACTGCATTGGGCGCTGGGGATCGCCTCGTACGGGCTGTTTGCCGCCGCGGTAGTCCATGCGTGGCTCATGACACGCGCTGAAAAGGAGATCCGCCTGGCAGCCGATGCCCACAGTGGCGTTCCGTTATTGACGCTGGAGCGCCTCATGTTCCGCTTCGTCGAGGCCGGGTTCGTGTTGCTGAGCGCAACACTGATTGCCGGCTGGTTCTTTGGCGAGCAGTTGTATGGCGCGGCCGGTGCACGATGGAAGTGGGACCACAAGACCGTATTCTCCGTCCTGTCGTGGCTGGCCTTTGCCACGCTGCTCGTCGGCCGCTCCCGGTTTGGCTGGCGCGGGCGCCGCGCGGTGCGCGTGCTGTACATCGGTGCGGGCTTGCTGCTGTTGGCCTACGCGGGTTCGCGCTTCGTCATGGAGGTCATGCTGGGCCGTTCTGCATGAAGGCGCTGATCATTCTTCTTGCCGTGCTCGCGGGCGTCTGGCTATGGCGCAATGGCCGGAAAAAGGATTTGGCGGCTCGCAATCCGCCAGAGAAGCCCTCCGCACCGCCCGCGCAGCTCCAGGAGATGGTGCGTTGCCCCGTGTGTGGTGTTCATCTGCCGCGCCCGGACGCCCTGGAAGGCCGTCTTGGCCTTTACTGCAGCACCGCGCACCGCCAGCAGGCCGAGAGCTGAATGGGAACACCGGAAAGAACTGAAGCGGCGTCCTCCTGGTTCGGCGCCGATGGAATACCCCAGGCAGTTGATACCCGGACAGCGATCAACCACGGGGCGTCCGGCCGACTATGGCACGGCTTCATGAACGCGCGCGTCATGGTTGCCCTGGTGCTGCTGCTGATGCAGGCGTCGGCTTACTTTCTGGGCCAGGGACTGTCGTTCCTGCTGCTGAATCTGTGCATCCTCTATCTGGTAGCGACCGTGGCGGTCCGCCTGCTGGCAAGGCCACCGTCGCCCGGTCAGCATTTCGATAAACAGTGGGTCATCACCATCGCCGTGGACGTGGTCGCTTTCTCGGCGATGCAACTCCTTCACGGCGGTACGATCAACTACACGCCGCTGTTCGCACTGCCCGTGCTGCTTGCGGCAGTGCTGGGGTCGAGGTTGCTGGCGCTTGGCACGACCGCCGCGGTCACGCTGCTCCTGTTGGCCGACGCCTGGTGGATCTCATTGCACCTTCCCGCCGAAACGGCATCGCGTCTCCTGCAGGCGGCACTCACGGGGACCGGCCTGTTCTTCGTTGCCTTCCTGACCAACCAACTCGCTTCACGCCTGTCCCGGGAGGAAGAAGCGGCCCGGCGAAACGCAAGGGAAGTCCGTGTCCAGACGATGGTGAATCACCTGGTGATCGAGAACCTGACGGATGGCGTGCTGGTCATCGACAATGACTTCATCGTACGTGCAGCCAATCCTTCCGCCAGGGCACTCCTGGACTGGGTGCAGCCAACCCGGCCCGCCCCATTCAGGCTCTCCAGCGAGCGCGCTTGGCAACCCTTGGCCCGCCTGGCGGATGCGACGTTCATGCGGGGCGGCCCGCAGTCTGCGGATGTCGACCTGCGACGTGCGGGATTGCCACACTGCTGGCTGCGCGTTCGAACACAACTCGCCGCCACGCTGGCCGAGGGGGCAGAAAGCCTGTGCGTGATGTTCCTGCAGGACCGGCGTGAAACGGAGGCAAGGGTACGGACCGAAAAGCTCGCCGCAATGGGCCGCATGTCCGCTGCCGTGGCGCACGAGATCCGCAATCCGCTGGCAGCCATCGCGCAGGCCAACGCCCTGCTGGATGAAGAACTGTCCGATCCGGCGCAGAAGCGGTTGACTCTGATGGTCAAACAGAATGCCAAGCGACTGGCGCGCATCGTTGACGAGATCCTTGACGTTGCGCGTGTCGAGCACTTCAGCGTCGGCGCCACAGGCAGTCGCGTGCTTCTTCACGAATCCGTTCAGACCATGTGCGCAGAGTGGTCAAAGCAAAACGGCGACCCGCGCAATCTGCGGCTATCTCTGACGAGCGGCGCAATCCATGCGAGGTTCGAGCCTGATCATTTGCGCCGGGTCCTGGTCAACCTTCTTGACAATGCGCTGCGGTATGCCGGACCGGGCATGCCTGTCGAGGTGACCACCGAGACTTCTTCCCAAGGTCGGCCGCAGATGATGGTCTGGAGTGCGGGCGAACCGCTTGAGCAAACCGTGGAGCGCCATCTTTTCGAGCCCTTTTTCACCTCGGAAAGTCGCTCCAGCGGCCTGGGCCTCTACATCTGCCGCGAGTTGTGCGAGCGCCATGACGCGGAGATTGCGTATGAAAGAACCAGCCGCGAACATGACGGAAAGCTCGCCTGGGGCAACGAATTTTCGGTAAGCTTCGAACCGGCTGGTGAGGTGACCCGGACCGGTTTCGACTCGCGCCTGCCCGCCCAATAAATATGCCTGCTCCCGTAAACCAGCTTCCTCCCGTGGTCCTCGTCATAGACGACGAGCCTGATTTGCGCACGCTTTACGAACTCACGATGCTGCGCGAAGGCTATCGCGTGGAAGCCGCCGGCACACTGGCGCAGGCCAGGCAAATGCTGGAAGAGGCGCGATACAACGCGGTGATTACCGACATGCGCCTGCCCGACGGCCTGGGCCTGGAGTTGCTTCAAGGCATGAATGCGCAACTCCGCCCGGAGCGATTCATTGTGATCACTGCCTATGGTTCGGCTGAAAATGCAGTGGAAGCACTGAAGTCCGGCGCGTTTGACTACCTGACCAAACCGGTGGACCTGAAACAACTGCGCATTGTCGTGGCATCGGCGATTCATGACAGCAGGAATGTCACCAGCAGTGCGAAACGTCCAGAGAATCCGCGCGACCTGCCATCCGTCCAGGACACCGGCCAGGATAGCGAGGCGTACGACGCCTCCGGCGCCGCGGGGCTCGCGGCCATTAGACGCCTTGTCGGCGACTCCGAAGCATTGCGCTCGGTCAAGCGCCGCGTGGCCAAGGTGGCGCACAGCATGGCGCCCGTCATGGTCCGCGGTGAATCGGGCACTGGAAAAGAGTTGGTGGCCCAGGCGATTCATGCCTGCAGTCACCGCTCGGAGGGTCCATTCGTGGCGGTGAACTGCGGCGCCATCCCGGAAAACCTGCTTGAAGCCGAGTTCTTTGGCGCAAAGAAGGGCTCGTACACCGGGTCCACGCATGACCGTGAAGGCTATTTCCATGCCGCCCGGGGTGGAACCCTTTTTCTGGATGAAATAGGGGACCTTCCTTTGCCCATGCAGTCGAAGCTGTTGCGTTCCATCCAGGAAAGACGCATTCGGCCGCTGGGGTCGACTCAGGAAGACGTGGTCGACGTTCGGATCGTGAGCGCAACCCACAAGGATCTTGTCAGGGAAGTGCATTCAGGTTCTTTCCGACAGGATCTTTATTACCGGCTCAACGTCATTGAAATCGTGGTGCCGCCCTTGCGTGAGCGACGCGAAGATCTACCCGCTTTGTGCGACGCCCTGCTGGAACGAATTGCCCGCGAGTCGGGGACGATCGCGCCTGTCATGTCGCCCGACGCACTGCGTTTGCTCCTCTGCCATCCGCTGCAGGGCAATGTCCGCGAACTCGAAAACCTGTTGCATCGCGCCCTGGCACTCGGCACCGGCGGTGAACTGCATCTTGATGATCCGGACATGCCTGCCGACTTGCCGGCCCTGGCGCCGCAAGAGACCGCCAGCCCTTTGACCGGCGAGGTCATACCGGAAGATCTGCAATCCTGGCTCGACGAGCAGGAACGAGCGATCATCACGAGAGCGCTCAACAACACCGGCTTCAACCGAACGGCGGCCGCGGCGCAACTCGGACTCAACCTGCGGCAAATGCGTTACCGCATGTCTCGCCTGGCGATCATCGCACCCTCGACGGGAGGCGATACCGATGACCTGGCATGAGCCAGGCATCGGGCTTTGGCACAAGGGCTGGTACAGGTTTGCGCGGCATCTCACATCACCGAACTATGGAGCCCGTCCCGAGGGCGCATCGATCGATTTGCTCGTCGTTCATTCGATCAGCCTGCCCCCGGGTCAATTTGGAGGGGACCAGGTACAGCGACTCTTCACGAACACACTGAATTGTGAGGAAGACCCCTGGTTCGAGCGCCTTCGTGGACTCGAAGTTTCGGCCCATTTCTATATCCAGCGCCGCGGTGAACTTTGGCAGTTCGTGAGTTGCGACCAACGCGCATGGCACGCGGGACTGTCCACTTTCAATGGCCGTGATAACTGCAATGATTTTTCCATAGGCATTGAACTTGAAGGGCTTGAAGGCGACAGCTTTGAGTTCGCACAGTATGAGACCCTGTGGAGTCTGTGTACTGCGATTGCCCAACGCTACCCGGTGACGCAAATCGCCGGACACGAGCATGTTGCTCCGGGACGCAAGTACGACCCTGGCAGCGGTTTTGACTGGGCCACCCTGCAGCGCGCGCTGGGATGGCCACCCCCGTGTTTTCCCTCGGGTGTGTTGGAAAAACCCCGCGCCTGATCTGGCGGAAAGCGACTGCTCGGCAACGGCATCGGTGCAGGGCGGTCACCGACCCCTCGCGTCCTGATCAAGGCGTCATGCGGCTTCCAGGACAAAAATCATTTGCAAGGCTTGATTTTCCTCACTCCCAAGTAACGGAGCACGTCGCAGCAAGGGTCTGCGCCGCATCGGAAAACTGCCGGAAGCCACACGGACATTCAACGCGCGCCGAACACTTTTTCTGCGTCCTACGCCTCCCATCGAAAACTGCGCGATACACTACAGGTAGCGTCTTGTCACATGCTGAGACACCATATATAGTGCCTACCATCGTTGCGGCCCCTGCCAAGGAACGCGCGATGCCCAGCCACCCGACAGAGCCTGTCTCCATCTAAATCGCGAACAAAGAGGAAGCAATGCAAATCGCCGTGAATACGCCTTCGACCCACTCTGGCAACTTCGATGTCGCCATCGGCAATGGCGTCACAAGTCAACCTGCCAGCATGCCCCTGAAGCACTACCAGATCATTCGTCGTAACGGGGCAGTCGTGCCTTTCGCACCCGACAAGATCGCCATCGCGATGATGAAGGCATTCCTGGCAGTGCATGGAACGCAGGGTGCGGCATCTGCCAGCGTTCGCGAAGTCGTCGACAGCCTCACCCAGGGTGTTGTCCGTGCTCTCATGCGTTCGCGCCCCGGTGGCGGAACCTTCCACATCGAGGATGTCCAGGATCAGGTTGAACTCGGACTGATGCGCGGCGAGCACCACGAGATTGCAAGGGCCTATGTTCTGTACCGTGAGCGCCGCACCCAGGAACGTGCCCGACAGGCGGCCACCGAGGCGGCGCTGACGCCTGCCCCGACCTTGCACGTGACCGATGCGGGTCAGCGGGTCGCGCTGGATCTGGGCCAGCTCAAGGGATTGATCGAATCAGCCTGCAGCGGACTCGGCTCCGACGTCAAGCCCGGACCCATCGTTTCGGAGACCATGCGCAACCTGTACGACGGCGTCCCGATGGACGAGGTCTACAAGGCCTCCATCCTCGCGGCACGGACCCTGATTGAAAAAGACCCGGACTACACCTATGCCACGGCCCGGTTGCTCCTTCATACCATTGCCAAGGAAGTGCTGGGCGCAGACGTCATCCAGGGCGGACTGGCCGCCCGCTATGCGGACTATTTTCCCCAATTCATCAAGAAGGG
The DNA here is from genome assembly GCA_011391595.1 of Hydrogenophaga sp. Lineage (GTDB taxonomy): Bacteria > Pseudomonadota > Gammaproteobacteria > Burkholderiales > Burkholderiaceae_C > JAABQG01. The sequence goes on along the minus strand of JAABQG010000003.1, from coordinate 18,714 downwards.
CGTCGACAACGAGTTGCTGGATGAGCGTCTCCTTCAGTTCGACCTGCAACGGCTGGGTGCCGCGCTCAAGGCCGACCGTGACCTGAAGTTTGACTATCTCGGCCTGCAGACGCTCTACGACCGCTATTTCCTGCATGTGCGCAAGACGCGCATCGAACTGCCCCAGGCATTCTTCATGCGCGTGGCGATGGGCCTGTCGATCAATGAGATCGACCGCGAGGCGCGCGCCATCGAGTTCTATGAAGTACTGTCGTCATTCGATTTCATGTCGAGCACGCCCACACTGTTCAACAGCGGCACGCTGCGATCACAGCTGTCGTCTTGCTACCTGACGACCGTGCCGGACAACCTGGACGGCATTTACGAGTCGATCAAGGAAAACGCGCTGCTCTCCAAGTTCGCCGGTGGCCTGGGCAATGACTGGACGCGTGTGCGTGCGCTTGGCTCCCACATCAAGGGTACCAATGGAGAGTCCCAGGGCGTGGTGCCTTTTCTCAAGGTCGTCAATGACACGGCTGTGGCGGTGAACCAGGGCGGCAAACGCAAGGGCGCGGTCTGTACTTACCTGGAGACCTGGCACCTGGACATCGAGGAGTTCCTCGAACTCCGCAAGAACACAGGTGACGACCGGCGCCGAACGCATGACATGAATACGGCAAACTGGATACCGGACCTGTTCATGCGCCGCGTGATGGAAAAGGGCGACTGGACCCTGTTCTCTCCGTCCGATTGCCCCGACCTGCACGACAAGTTCGGCGCCGAATTCGAGAAGGCCTACGTCGCCTACGAAGACAAGGCCGGCCGCGGCGAGATCAAGCCTTCACGCAAAGTTCGCGCGACCGACCTTTGGCGAAAGATGCTCTCCATGTTGTTCGAAACCGGCCACCCCTGGATCACCTTCAAGGATGCCTGCAACGTTCGCTCACCGCAGCAGCATGCGGGCGTGGTGCATTCGTCCAACCTGTGCACCGAAATCACGCTCAATACCAGCGACACAGAGACCGCCGTGTGCAACCTGGGCTCCATCAACCTGCTGCAACACATCAAGGATGGCCAGGTTGACCATGCCAAACTGCAAAAGACGATCACCACGGCCATGCGAATGCTGGACAACGTGATCGACATCAACTACTACGCCGTCAAGAAAGCCCGCGACTCCAACTTGCGTCACCGCCCTGTGGGCCTGGGGCTCATGGGTTTCCAGGACAGCCTGTATGAATTGCACATCCCCTACGCGTCAGCCGAGGCCGTGGCTTTTGCCGACACCTCGATGGAAGCGATCTGCTACTACGCCTACTGGGCTTCCACAGATCTGGCGCGCGAGCGCGGCAAGTACGCCAGCTACAAGGGCTCGCTCTGGGACCAGGGCGTGCTTCCGCTCGACACGCTGGACCTTCTGGCGCGCGAGCGTGGGGGTTATGTCGAGGTCGACCGTTCAGCCACGCTGGACTGGAACGCACTGCGCAAGAAGATTGCAGCGGATGGCATGCGTAACTCCAACTGCGTCGCCATCGCGCCCACTGCGACGATCTCCAACATCATTGGTGTGGATGCCTCGATCGAGCCCTGCTTCGGTAACCTCTCGGTCAAATCCAACCTGTCAGGTGAGTTCACCATCATCAATGGCTACCTGGTGCGTGATCTGAAGCGACTCGGGCTTTGGGACGATGTGATGGTCATGGACCTCAAGCATTTCGATGGCTCATTGCGTCCCATCGACCGTGTTCCGAACGAAATCAAGGAACTCTACGCCACTGCATTTGAGGTCGAGCCACAATGGCTGGTAGAGGCTGCTGCCCGTCGCCAGAAATGGATCGATCAGGCACAGTCATTGAACATCTACATGGCGGGTGCCTCGGGGAAAAAGCTTGACGATACCTACAAGCTCGCCTGGGTCAGCGGCCTGAAGACCACCTACTACCTGCGCACGATGGGTGCCACGCACGCTGAGAAATCAACCGTCAAGGCCGGACGCATGAATGCCGTTGCCTCAGGCGATGAATCGCGCGGCGCCATGAGCGCAATCGACGCAGCCGCAGCGCAATCCCAAATGAATGCAGCGCCCGCAACCGACATCAAGTTTTGTGCGATCGACGATCCAGGTTGCGAAGCCTGCCAGTAATCGACGACGCAACGACGCAACAAAAAACGGCGACGATGTGAATGAATCCTTTGCAATTCAAATCGTTGCTTTGATAATTTGAACACTGGAATTTTCTATGCTTTCCTGGGACGAAGAAGTCACACCATCTCTGCAGTCTGCGTTGCAGCAGCCCCTCACCACCGGCCTTGTGGACAGTCGGTTGCAGGAATATCCGTCGCTGGACAAGAAAGCTCAATCCACCACCCGCATGCTCGATGACGGCGCGACAGTCTCCATCTCGCCGGCCCGAATTTCTCAAGGCAGTGTGCCCGAACGTCGTCGGGTCAATGCGGCTGACAAACGCATCATCAACGGGCAGACCGATGTCAACCAGCTGGTTCCTTTCAAATACAAGTGGGCATGGGAGAAATACCTTGCCACCTGCGCCAACCACTGGATGCCGCAAGAGGTGAACATGAACCGCGACATCGCGCTCTGGAAAGACCCGAATGGTCTGACCGAAGATGAGCGTCGCATCATCAAGCGCAACCTGGGCTTCTTTGTCACTGCGGATTCACTGGCTGCCAACAACATCGTGCTTGGCACCTACCGGCACATCACGGCACCGGAGTGCCGTCAGTTCCTGCTCCGCCAGGCCTTCGAAGAAGCCATCCACACGCACGCCTACCAGTACATCGTCGAGTCACTCGGACTCGATGAGGGTGAGATCTTCAACGCGTACAACGAGGTGGCCTCCATCCGCAACAAGGACGAGTTCCTGATTCCTTTCATCGAAGCGATCATGGACCCCGACTTCAGGACAGGGACACTGGAAAATGACCAGACGCTGTTGAAATCGCTGATCGTGTTTGCCTGCCTGATGGAGGGCTTGTTCTTCTACGTCGGCTTTACGCAGATTCTGGCGCTGGGCCGCCAGAACAAGATGACCGGCGCCGCCGAGCAGTACCAATACATCCTGCGCGATGAATCCATGCACTGCAACTTCGGCATTGACCTGATCAATCAGCTAAAACTGGAAAATCCGCAGATCTGGACGTCGGAGTTCAAGACTGAAATCAAGGCGTTGTTCATGAAGGCTGTTGAACTGGAATACCAGTACGCCGAGGACACCATGCCGCGTGGCGTGCTGGGCATGAACGCCTCGATGTTCAAGGGTTACCTGCGCTACATCGCTAATCGTCGGGCGACGCAGATTGGCCTGGAAACACTTTTTGCCAACGAAGAAAATCCATTTCCCTGGATGAGCGAAATGATTGACCTGAAGAAAGAGCGCAACTTCTTCGAGACCCGGGTGCTGGAGTACCAGTCGGGCGGCGCGCTTTCATGGGATTGATGAATTGAACATGCCTTCAAGATTCGCACAGATTCCGGACCGAGCAGCAGAGTGCTGGTCGGGTCTGTGGTTCCCCGTTCATGATGCTGAGCGTGTGCTCAACACCATGAATCGCTTTGTGCGGCCCAACGGGCACGAAGTGTTTCCCTCTGTTGATGTGTCAACTTGATAAAGGAGAAAATCATGGCAACTGCGAAGAAGGCCGCACCGGCGAAGAAGGCCGCACCGGCGAAGAAGGCCGCACCGGCGAAGAAGGCCGCACCGGCGAAGAAGGCCGCACCGGCGAAGAAGGCCGCACCGGCGAAGAAGGCCGCACCGGCGAAGAAGGCCGCACCGGCGAAGAAGGCTGCACCGGCGAAGAAGGCTGCACCGGCGAAGAAGGCTGCACCGGCGAAGAAGGCTGCACCGGCGAAGAAGGCTGCACCGGCGAAGAAGGCTGCACCGGCGAAGAAGGCTGCACCGGCGAAGAAGGCTGCACCGGCGAAGAAGGCTGCCGCAAAGAAGGTAGCGGCCGTCAAAAAGGCTGTCAAGAAGGCCGTCGCGGCCAAAAAGCCCGCAGCCAAGAAAGCAGCCAAGAAGCCGGCCGCGAAGAAAGCCGCGAAAGCACCCGCTGCCCCCGCCGCTGCTGCCCCCGTCGCGCAGACCAAGCTGAACCCACAGGCTGCATGGCCGTTTCCAACGGCAAGCAAACCCTGATCTCAGCCAGTTTGCCCGAGCAAAACCCGGTGCCGAAAGGTACCGGGTTTTTTTGTCACTTCCGGAAGGCCGGCACCTACCCGTTCAATTCAACGGTGTAATTCTGCGGTCCGCGCTGCGCAATCTTGAGCGCACCCATCCGATTGCCCAATGCAGCGCACTCGGGGAGCGGCCAACCCTGCTCCAGGCCATGCAGCAAGGCGCCTCGCCAGGCATCCCCACAACCGGTTGGATCAACGACAGCGACGGGCTTGACAGGTGGCACATGCGTCCTGGAACCGTCTACCCAGACTTCGCACCCTTCGGCACCCAGGGTGACTACCAAGCCCTTCACTCGCAGTGAGATATCCGCAAGGCTCCAGCCGGTGCGATCGCACAGCATCTTGCCTTCATAGTCATTGACCGTGACCCATGTCGCCTGCTGAACGAAGCGTGCCAGTTCGGGCCCGTCGAACATCGGCAGTCCCTGCCCGGGATCGAACACAAAGGGTATGTCCGCCGCCATGAACTGTGCGGCGTGCTGCAGCATGGCATCGCGGCCGTCTGGTGAGATGATGCCGAGCTTGATATCGCTGCGCGCTTCAATCCGCGTGACGTGCGCCTGCATCATGGCCCCGGGGTGAAAGGCAGTGATCTGATTGTTGTCCCGGTCTGTCATGATCATCGCCTGCGCCGTGTAACTGTCGCGAACCTCCCGCACAAACTCGGTGCTGATGCCCAGCGTTTCCATCCGCTGCAGGTAATCCGCCCCATCTGTCCCCAACGTGGCCATGGGCAGGGGTGTGCCGCCAAGTGCCTTCAGGCTGTAGGCAATATTGCCGGCGCACCCGCCATAGTCCCGGCGCAAGCCGGGCACAAGAAAAGATACGTTAAGGATGTGCAATTGGTCCGGCAGGATCTGCTCGGCAAAGCGGCCCTCGAAAGTCATGATGGTGTCGAAGGCCAGGGAACCACAAATCAAAGAAGCCATAAGTTTTTCTAGTTTGAGTGAGCGAAAATAAAAATCAGGGATAAAACGCCACGAGCCGATAGCCGGCGACACGTGCGCCCTCGCCCTGGCCATCCATGCTGAGGGAAATTGCGGCATTCCACTCACCCCGGGGAGGGAGCACAACGGCGGCACCCATCTCTGGGGGGAGGAGGACTCGACGGACGACAACCTGATCCTGCGTGTCTGTCAGAGTGACTTCCACCGCAGGCGTCGCCACCTCGATGCCGGACGAATTCCTGATCGTGAAGCTGAGACGGAACACGTCGGTGCGCAACTTGCTGAACGCCGAACTGTCGATCACCACCGATTCAATCAGCCGGGGAGCCGAGATGGTGCACCCGAGAGGAACACACAGCCGTTCCAGCCAAGGTTTGAGCTGAGGCTCGATCGCAGCGAGCCGGTCGCGCTCATGGTAGGCCAGCTGGAGCGCCAGTGCCAATGTAAGCAGCAGCACCAGCAGGACCATCAACAACCTCACCTTCGGTCGGCTCCAGTAGGCTTTGCGGCGGGCATCCTGCACAAAAGACAGGTTCTCTTCCGCGTACGGTGCCGATGTCGCCGATCCGTCCGGCAGTTCCGGGCCGGACTGGGTCATTGCCTCTGGCACGCCAGCTTCGCCTTGGACGGCCTCCGGCGGCACCGCCGGACTTACGAGCATGGTCCCGCTGGACACCGGCGTATCCAAGGTCGAGTCGGGCACCTCAAGTTCATATGACTGCGGCTCGACCGGATCCACAACCGGCCGCTCACCGCCTAGATCAAGCGCGAAGAAAGCCTCGGCGGCACGGTCGGCCGCAGTGCTCGCATGGGACGTCTTTGCGTGCGACAGCTCCTTTGCGAAAGCCCGCACAGGTTCAGGCCGCACGCCCAGGGTCTGCATGTGCAAGCCCGCATCAAACACTTCACTGCATTGCCCACAACGCACCCAACCCTCGGAAATCCTGAGCTGGTCCGGTACCACTTTAAACATCGTCCCGCAGGCAGGGCAGCGTGTGATCAGGCTCATTTGCATCAGATTGTAGAGTCTGCCCAACCGCCCTCGGGCAAGCGTTCAGCGCCGGGCCGTCATCAGTATCCAGCCGTCTTCACTGTCGCTCACATCCAGCTTGAGATACGGCGCATAGGCCGCCTTGAGTTCCTCGGCCTGGCGCTCAAGAATGCCGGCCAGCACCAGCGAGCCCCCTTCCGCCACATGGGCACACAGCAGGGGCGCAAGCACCTTGAGCGGCGTGGCCAGGATATTGGCCAGCACTGTCTGGTAAAGACCGGCCGCTGCATCAGGCAACCCGGCATTGAGTCGAACGCCATTGGCCTGGGCGTTCAGGCGCGTGGACTCGACTGCCGCCTCGTCGATGTCCACAGCGTCGATGTCCAATGCACCGAATTTCGCTGCGCCGATCGCCAGAATTCCCGAGCCGCAACCGTAGTCGAGCACCCGTCCTGGCAGGCCCGGCTGGCCTGCGATCCAGCGCAGGCACATTCGGGTCGTGGGATGGGTCCCCGTGCCAAACGCCAGGCCAGGATCGAGCCGTATGAACTGTCGCGCCTGCACTGGCACCTCGTGCCAGGTCGGGACGATCCAGAAATCGGGGGTGACCTGGACCGGCGTGAACTGCGACTGCGTCAGCCGCACCCAGTCCTGGTCGGGGACGGCGGTCACGCCGAGCACCTTGCAGCCGTCAAAAAAATTCTGCGCGGCCAGCAGCGTTGCAGCTTCGTCGGCGTCCGACTTCGTGGCAAACAGCGCCAGCATGCGCGATCGTTGCCAGCCGCCCTTGGGTGGCGGCATGCCCGGCTCGCCAAACAGGGCCTGCTCGGCATCGGTCTGCGCGTCAGCGTCCTCGACTGAAACGCTGAGTGCCTCCAGCTCGTCAAGTGCGTCGCCAAGCAACTCGACCCGGTCTTCCGGACACATCACGCTGAGTTCAAACACGACGGATATCTGCGCAAATGACCCGGCGCATCATCGCGCACGGTGGCTCAGCCACTCTTCAAGATAGTGAATATTGGTGCCACCTGTCATGAACTTGGCATCCACCATCAACTCCCGATGCAAGGGAATATTGGTCTTGATTCCTTCCACCACGGTCTCCAGCAACGCCGTCTGCATGCGTGCCAATGCCTGCTCGCGCGTGTCGCCGTGCACGATGATCTTGCCGATCATGGAGTCGTAGTTGGGAGGCACGAAGTAGTTGGTATACACATGCGAATCCACACGCACACCCGGCCCGCCCGGAACGTGCCACATCGTTATCCGCCCCGGAGACGGCGTGAATTTGTAGGCATCCTCGGCATTCACGCGACATTCGATGGCATGGCCGCGGAGTTGGATCTGGCGTTGCGTGAAAGGCAGCTTTTCGCCCGCCGCCACCATGATTTGCGTCCGAACGATGTCCACGCCAGTGATCAACTCGGTTACCGGATGCTCGACCTGCACGCGGGTGTTCATCTCGATGAAATAGAACTCGCCATTCTCGAACAGGAACTCGAAGGTCCCGGCCCCGCGGTAACCGATCTTCTTGACCGCCGCCACGCAGCGCTCGCCGATGCGCTCGATCAGCTTGCGCGGGATGCCCGGCGCGGGCGCCTCCTCGATGATCTTCTGGTGGCGGCGCTGCATGGAACAGTCGCGTTCGCCGAGGTACACCGCGTTCTTGTATTTGTCGGCCAGGATCTGGATTTCGATGTGCCTCGGATTCTGGAGAAATTTCTCCATGTACACCGCCGGATTGCCGAAAGCCGCGCCGGCCTCGGCCTTGGTCATCTGCACGGCATTGATCAATGCGGCTTCGGTGTGCACCACGCGCATGCCCCGCCCGCCGCCGCCGCCCGCGGCCTTGATGATGACGGGGTAACCCACTGTCCTGGCGATGCGGCGGATCTGTACCGGGTCGTCAGGCAGTTCGCCCTCCGACCCCGGCACGCAGGGCACACCCGCACGGATCATGGCCTGTTTCGCAGACACCTTGTCGCCCATGATCCGGATCGACTCGGGCGACGGGCCGATGAACTGGAACCCGCTTTTCTCCACCCGCTCGGCGAAATCGGCGTTTTCGCTCAGGAAACCGTAGCCGGGGTGAATCGCCTCGGCATCCGTCACTTCGGCCGCCGAGATGATGGCAGGCATGTTGAGGTAACTCAGCGTGGAGGATGCCGGGCCAATACAGACGGCCTCTTCGGCCAGCTTGACGTACTTGGCCTCCCGGTCCGCCTCGGAGTAGACCATCACGGCCTTGATGCCCAGTTCGCGGCAGGCGCGCTGGATTCGCAGGGCGATTTCCCCCCGGTTGGCGACAAGTATTTTCTTGAACATGCTGAACGCTGCGGTGGAGTCGTGGATCGGCGCTTATTCGATGACAAATAGAGGCTGTCCGTACTCCACGGCCTGCCCGTTTTCACCCAGAATCTGCGTGACCGTGCCCGCCTTGTCGGACTCGATCTCATTGAGAATCTTCATCGCCTCAATAATGCAGATGGTCTCGCCCTCCTTGACCTGACTGCCGATTTCCACAAAAGACTTGGCACCCGGGCTGGCCGCGCGGTAGAAAGTCCCCACCATGGGCGACTTGACGACATGTCCGGAGGTGGGCGGCTCGGCTTCGACCACGGGCACGACCGCTGCCACAGGCGAAGGCGCCAGCGCCGGTGTGGCAGGTGCCATGGGGCTGGCCAAAGGCTGTACCACGGCGCCACCGCCTTTAACGATGCGAACCTTTCCTTCAGCTTCCGTAATCTCGAGTTCAGAGACATTTGATTCCGACACAAGGTCGATCAAGGTTTTCAGTTTTCGCAAATCCATGGGGCCTCCAGCAAAGGGCTACGGGGAAACGCCGAATCTAACCCAAATTCGAGCAACTTCTCCCAATGCACCCTGTATTTGTATCAATTTCAGTTAATTTACAAATTCCCAAAGCGGAAAGAAGAATTCTCCTTCGCCCGGACGCCCTATTTCAGCGAACGCCAGAGCGTGAGGTCGGCAACAGACACCAAGCCCATTTTACGGTGCAAGACTGCCCCCTGCGACCCAAGCACCACGGTAAAAGGCAGGCCCCCGACCAGGTTGCCCAACGATTTTGCCAACTCGGTGCCCCCCAGTCCGGCCAGTCCGATCGGAAAACTCAAAGGCGTCTTCTGCAGAAACGTACGCGCCGCGCTGGGCTGGTCAATTGCCAAACCGACGACTTGCCAGCCGTTGGCGACATTTTCACGGTAGAAGCGATCGAGTAGCGGCAACTCCTCCACGCAGGGCGGGCACCAGGTCGCCCAGAAGTTGATCAGCAAGGGCTTGCCCCGGAGCGACTCCATGACCAGCTCGCCGCCACCCGGTGTCGGGAAAGTCTGCGCCCAAAGGGCACCACCGTCACCCAGCGTGCCTGGGCCCACTTCGTGCGGTTGCAGCCGCCACCAAGCCAGTGCGGCGCCGCCCAGCGCGGCCAGCACGCCCACACCCCCCAGCAAGGCGCGGCGCCGACTGGAAGTCGCCGCAGGCCGGGCGGCTTCAGGTTGCGCTGACAAAGTCTCTTTCATGTCGTCATCATGCCTCAAACAGGGCCCGTACGGCAGCCAAGTCACCACGCGGCCGGCGCCCTTTTGCATCGAGCCGCAAGGCGCCGCGCAGGTCGTCGTGGTCGTAGACCATCAGGTGCACGCCCACGATCTCACCGAGTTCAGCGCAGGCACTGTGCAAGCTCAGCGCCTCGACCGGCTCGCCATGAAACCCGGCAACCGTGCGTGGCTCGTAGTCAACGTTGTGATCAATCAGCGCAATTTCCGCCGATTTGGGGTCATCACAGAACAACTGGATGTAAATGTCTGACAGACGCGTTGCCGTCCCATGCCACACGGCGCCACCCAGATGGGGGCGGAACAGGTCCAGCCGCTCCATCCACAGCAAGGCCAGCTTGCGCAACGCCGCAAGTTCACCAGGCTGGGTATCGGCGCAAAACAGTTCGATGTAATCAACCACCGAAGCCTCAACCTCGTCATTGCCTGGCAGAGCCGACCGCGCGGACAGCCCGAGTTGCCTCACCGCGCGACGTTTGGCGGGGCCGTATTCCAGCCCCTCCTCCACGACCATGCGTGCCGCAGTGGCGGCGATTTCTGCTTTCTGGCTGTCCATGCGGGGATTCTGCATTGATTGCCCGGTCCGCAACCCGTAAAGTGAGGAAAACCCTCCGGAGGCGCACCCCTTGAAAAGCACCATGATGAACGTGCCGCTCTCGCTCAATCATCTGCTCGAGCGGGCTGGTACCCTGTTTCCTTCCACCGAGATCGTCTCCCGCAGACCCGACAAGTCCCTGGCCCGACATAGTTTCGGCGCCTGGTACCGCCGCACGCGCGCGCTGGCGTCCGCCTTGAAGGCGCTGGGGCTGCAGAAGGGCGACCGCGTCGCCACGCTGTGCTGGAACCACCATGCCCACTTGGAGTGCTACTTCGGCGTCCCGGCAGCGGGCGGGGTGATGCACACCCTGAACCTGCGCCTGTCACCCGAGGAGATCGGCTGGATTGCCGCTGACGCCAAAGACCGTTTCCTCGTGATCGACGACGTGCTGTTGCCGCTCTACCAGCAGTTCGTACACATTCACGCCTTCGAAAAAGTCATCGTCTTCCCCTTTTCCGCAGCGCCGGTTGCGGCGGCGTTCACCGATTACGAGGCCCTGCTTGCCTCGGCCGATCCGGACGGCTTCGACTACGCGCCCCATGATGAAAACGATCCGGTCGCCATGTGCTACACCTCCGGCACCACCGGCCGGCCCAAGGGCGTGGCGTATTCGCACCGTTCCACCCTCCTGCACACGCTGGTGGCCAGCCTGGGCGACTTCTGGGGCCTGCGCGGCACCGACGTGGTCATGCCCGTCACGCCCATGTTCCACGCGAACAGCTGGGGCATGCCCTACGGCGCGGTGATGATGGGCGTGAAGCTCGTCTTCCCGGGCCCGCACCTGCACCCAGACGACCTGCTCGACCTCATCACCCTGGAGCCACCCACGCTGTCGCTGGGCGTGCCGACGATCTGGATGAGCCTGATCCAGGCCTATGACGCGGCGCTGGACCCGGCCTCGCCGAACCACGGCCGCTGGAAACTGCCGGCCGGCATGCGCTCGCTGGTGGGAGGCGCGGCCGTTCCCGAATCGCTGATCCGCGCGTTTGACCGGCACGGCATCTGGATCCTGCAAGGCTGGGGCATGACCGAGACCTCGCCGGTGTGCACCATTTCCTACCCGAAGGCGGAGCTGCGCGACGTGCCCATGGACGAGCGCTACCGGCGCGCCGCCATGGCCGGCGTGCCGGTGCCGCTGGTGGACCTGCGCGTGCGCGGCGACGACGGCGTCGATCAGCCCTGGGACGGCACCAGCGTGGGCGAAATGCAGGTGCGCGGGCCCTTCATCACCGGAAGCTACCATGAAGTCCCGGTGACTGAAGACAAGTTCACCCCCGATGGCTGGTTGCGCACCGGCGACGTGGCCAGTGTGGATGCGTTGGGCTTCGTCAAGATCAGCGACCGCACCAAGGACCTGATCAAGTCGGGCGGCGAGTGGATCAGCTCGGTGGACCTGGAAAACGCGCTGATGGCCCACCCGTCGGTGGCCGAGGCGGCCGTGATCGCCATCCCCGATGAGAAATGGAGCGAGCGACCACTGGCCTGTGTGGTATTCAAGACGGGCCAGACAGCCACACCCGGCGAACTGAACGCGTTGCTGCTGCAGAAACACTTTGCCAAGTGGCAGCTGCCCGAGCGCTACGAGACCATCGACGCCGTGCCGCGAACCTCGACAGGCAAGTTCTGGAAGCTCAAGCTGCGCGAGCGCTTTCCATCCTGAAAGCGCGCACCGAACCACTCCGCAAGAGATAGTTGTTCCCGGGGAAGGTTGCTCACAGAGAGCTATCTTTTCAATAGCTGTTCATAGCCATTCGACGCTGGGATCAGGCCAAAAAAGCTTAAAAACTGCCTAGAATCGACTCATGCACATCCACATTCTCGGCATCTGCGGCACTTTCATGGGAGGGCTGGCGGCGCTGGCCCGCGAGGCCGGCCACACCGTGACCGGCTGCGACGCCGGGGTTTACCCGCCCATGAGCGATCAGCTGCGCGCCCTGGGCATCGAGCTGATCGAGGGCTTCGACGCCTGCCAGATGGCGCTCAGGCCCGACGTGTTCGTGATCGGCAACGTGGTCAGCCGCGCACGGCTGCCCGACGGCGCACCGAAGTTCCCGCTGATGGAAGCCATCCTCGACGCTGGAGCGCCCTACACCAGCGGCCCGCAGTGGCTGGCCGAACACGTGCTGCACGGCCGCCACGTGCTGGCGGTGGCCGGCACCCACGGCAAGACCACGACCACCTCCATGCTGGCCTGGATCCTGGAAAAAGCTGGGCTGCAGCCGGGATTTCTTGTCGGCGGCGTTCCGGTGAATTTCGGCGTCTCCGCTCGCCTCGGAGGCGGGGCGGTTGCGCGTCCGGCGCAGGTCAAGGAGGAGCCCGCGCAGCAGGCGGCGGACACGGAGCCGGGCGCGCAACCGCCCCGCCACCCGTTCTTCGTGATCGAAGCCGACGAGTACGACACCGCCTTCTTCGACAAGCGCAGCAAGTTCGTGCACTACCGCCCGCGCACGGCCATCCTGAACAACCTCGAGTTCGATCACGCCGACATTTTCGACGACCTGGCTGCCATCGAGCGCCAGTTTCACCATCTGGTGCGCACGGTCCCGTCAAGCGGTCGCGTCGTTGTCAACGGTCTTGAAGATAGCCTGACCCGCGTGCTGCACGCAGGCTGCTGGAGCGAGGTACGAAGCTTCGGCAGCGCGGTGAGCGATTTCACCGCCGAGGGCGAACCAGGCCACTTCGACGTGCTGGAGCGAGGTGCGCGCGTCGCCACTGTCCAATGGTCGCTGGGCGGTGTGCACAACCAGCTCAACGCGCTGGCAGCGATTGCCGCAGCGTCGCATGTCGGCGTGTCGCCCGCCGTCGCTGCGCAGGCGCTGGGCAGCTTCCAGAACGTCAAGCGGCGCATGGAAGTGCGCGGCACGGTCCACGGCATCACCGTCTACGACGACTTCGCCCACCACCCCACGGCCATCCGCACCACGCTGGACGGCCTGCGGCGCCAGATCGGCAAAGCGGCGCGCATCCTTGCCGTGTTCGAGCCGCGCAGCAACACCATGAAGCTGGGCACCATGAAAGCCCAGCTGCCCGGGAGCCTGGACGATGCCGACCTGGCGTTTTGCCACACCGGCGGCCTGGACTGGGACGCGCGCGCCGTGCTCGCCCCCATGGGCGAACGTGCACAGGTGGCCGCCAGCATCGACGCGCTCGTCGCGCAAGTCCGCGCCGCCGCCCGGCCCGGCGATCACATCCTGTGCATGAGCAATGGCGGCTTTGGTGGGGTGCACGCCCGGTTGCTGGATTCACTCCGAAAGTAATAGCAGTCAATGACCATTTGACGATGGGAATCGGCCAGTCTTCTGCCTAACTGGCGGTGTAGTCCCGCAATACTCGGTAGCCCGCGCCCGGCACCGACTCCACAAGCACGCAAGCGTCGATCCGCCAGCGCAGACCAGGGGCCTGCACCGGTGGAACCGAACCCTCGGCGCGGCGGGCCAGAGTCACATGCGGGCGGTATTCGCGTGCCTCCACCGGCAGATCTTGTGCGCGCAAGATATCGTCCAGCGCGGCATGCAGGCTTCGCAAACCCGCTGGCACTTCGCCGGGGCGTAGCACCGCAATACCGCGCGGCCACAGTTCATGCCGCTCCAGCGCCAAGTCAAAAGGATCAAATGCCACCTGGAGCGACTGCGCCAGCTGCGGCAGGCGGTCACCGGGAAAGCTGCCAATGAAATGAAGCGTCAGGTGCAACTGACCGGTCGGCACCACTTTGGCCCCGTCGTTCCAGCGCCAGGCATCGCGGCAGCGGGCCAGTCCAGCGCGTGACAAGGTGTCGGGCCACAGCGCCAGGAAGATGCGGGCGGTTTCGACGCCGGTATTCACTTCCTTGTCGATCGCTTGAAGTGGCCATTTGACAATGGAATCGTCGGAATTTCTTCCGAATGACCGCTGGTATCAGTACGACACAGTCATCGTCGCCAGATCCACCGTGATCACCGGTTTGTCCAGCGCCGCGCTGGCGGCGCGGGCGAAATCATGGCCCCATTTCGGGTCCGCCAGCAGCTTGGCGCCACCGGCCTGGGCCACAACCAGCACCTTGTCGGCCAGCAGCAGCTTGCCGGTCGCGCGAAGAGGCTCGCAGCCCATCTGGGTGAACTGGTCGTCCAGCCACCAGCGCGCCAGGTCATGGGCCATGGGCTCCACGCCGGCCAGCTCGAATGTGAATTCCTGACGTTCGTCGATCAGCACCCTGACTTCACTGCGCATGGTTTACCTCTGGATCTGTGGTCAATCTACAATTCCGATACTGTAATCCGCTTTGGCCCCGTTTCAGCGGCCGCGGCGCGCTCTCACTGCATCCGCCAGCACCTGCAACACGGTCAGCGAGTCGTCCCAGCCGATGCAGGCATCGGTGATGCTCTTGCCGTATTCGAGCTTGTGCACATCGTCCTTACCGGCCGCGAACTTCTGTGCGCCCGCATTGATGTGGCTTTCCACCATCAGTCCGAAGACACGGTGCGACCCGCCCGCCACCTGCGCCGCGATGTCGCGCGCCACATCGACCTGGCGCTCGTGCTGCTTCGAGCTGTTGGCGTGGCTGCAGTCCACCATCAGCGTGCCCGGCAGCTTGCTGGCTTCAAGCTCCTTGCAGGCGGCTGCCACGCTGGCCGCGTCGTAGTTGGGCGCCTTGCCGCCGCGCAGGATGACGTGGCAATCCTTGTTGCCGTTGGTCTGCACGATCGCGACCTGGCCGTTCTTGTGCACCGACAAAAAGTGGTGGCCGCGCGCCGCGGCCTGGATGGCATCGGTGGCAATCCGGATGTTGCCGTCGGTGCCGTTCTTGAAGCCGATGGGTGCCGACAGGCCCGAAGCCAGCTCGCGGTGCACCTGGCTCTCGGTGGTGCGCGCGCCGATCGCGCCCCAGGCGATCAGGTCGCCGATGTACTGGGGCGAGATCACGTCGAGAAACTCGCTGCCGGCGGGCAGGCCCAGGCGGTTGATCTCGATGAGCAGCTGGCGCGCGATGCGCAGGCCCTCGTCGATGCGGTAGCTCTCGTCCAGGTAGGGGTCGTTGATCAGCCCCTTCCAGCCCACGGTGGTGCGCGGCTTTTCGAAGTACACGCGCATCACGATCTCCAGCGTGTCGGCATAACGGTCGCGCAGCGGCTTCAGGCGCCGCGCGTAGTCGATGGCGGCGGCCGGATCGTGGATCGAGCACGGGCCGATCACCACCAACAGGCGGTCGTCCTTGCCCGCCATGATGTTGTGGATCGCCTTGCGGGTACCGGTGATCAGCGTCTCCACCGGCGTGTCGCTGATCGGGAAGAAGCGGATCAGATGTTCAGGAGGGGGCAACACGGTGATGTCCTTGATGCGTGCGTCGTCGGTCTGGCTGGTTCTGTCGACGTGGCGCTGGACCCAGGCATCGCTGGACGGATTGGCTTTGGTGTTCATCGGAGGCTCCTTGCAAAATGGATCGAATCTGGATGGGGCATGAAAAAACCGCCGGGCTGTGGGGCTCCGGCGGTTTTCAGTGAGGGGTTGGGGTGCTTACGCGCTCGCCTCTCGTCCGCCGGGGACTGAGAACCAAAAATAAAAATAGGAAGCGGAACGCGACTGCATGGGGATCGAATGTAGCACAGGACCGTTGACAGGCGCCTTACGCGCTCCGGGGCACGCGGTCAAGCGGTGCCGCCGACGGTCAGCCCTTCGATGCGCAAGGTCGGCTGGCCCACGCCCACCGGCACGCTCTGGCCTTCCTTGCCGCAGGTGCCGACGCCACTGTCGAGTTTCATGTCGTTGCCGATCATCGTGACCTTCTTGAGCGACTCCGGGCCGCTGCCGACGATCGTTGCGCCCTTCACCGGGAACTGGATCTTTCCGTTTTCCACCCAGAAGGCTTCGCTGGCACTGAACACGAACTTGCCCGAGGTAATGTCCACCTGCCCGCCGCCGAAGTTGGTGGCGTACAGGCCCTTCTTGATGCTGGCGACGATTTCCTTCGGATCCTTTTCGCCGCCGAGCATGTAAGTGTTGGTCATGCGCGGCATCGGCACATGGGCGTAGCTTTCGCGCCGGCCGTTGCCAGTGGGCTTGACCCCCATGAGCCGGGCGTTCATCGAATCCTGGATGTAGCCCTTCAGGATGCCGTCCTCGATCAGCACGTTGCGCTGGCTGGCATGGCCTTCGTCGTCCACGTTGAGCGAGCCGCGCCGGTCGCTGATCGTGCCGTCGTCGAGCACTGTCACCCCTTTGGCTGCCACGCGCTGGCCGATGCGCCCGCTGAAGGCGCTGGAGCCCTTGCGGTTGAAGTCACCTTCAAGGCCGTGACCGATGGCCTCGTGCAGCAGGATGCCGGGCCAGCCTGGGCCGAGTACCACGGTCATCTCGCCGGCCGGGGCCGGACGGGCGTCCAGGTTGGTCAGCGCGGCCTTTACCGCGTCGTCCACGTATTCGGCAATCTGCGCGTCCGTGAAGTAAGCCAAGCCGAAGCGGCCGCCACCACCGCCCGAGCCCATCTCGCGGCGGCCCTTCTGCTCGGCGATGACTGTGACCGACAGGCGCACCAACGGGCGCACGTCGGCGGCCAACGTGCCATCGGCGCGCGCCACCATCACCACGTCATACTCGCTGGCCAGCCCCGCCATCACCTGGGCAATGCGCGGGTCGCGGGCACGCGCCATCTTCTCGACACGGCCCAGCAGTTCGACCTTGGCCGTGCTGTCCATCGTGGCGATCGGGTCCAGCCCGCCATACAGCGAGCGACTGGTGGCCACCTTGCGGGCGGGCGTCTTCACGCGGCGGTTCTGTGCCGCCGTGGAAATCGAGCGCACCGTGCGGGCCGCGTCCATCAGCGAGGCTTCGGAAATGTCGTCCGAGTAGGCAAATGCGGTTTTTTCACCGGCCACCGCACGCACGCCCACGCCCTGGTCGATGCTGAAGCTGCCGGTCTTGACGATGCCTTCTTCGAGGCTCCAGCCCTCAGAGCGGGTGTACTGGAAATACAGGTCGGCGTCGTCGACCTTGTGCGCGGTGATCTCGGCCAAGGCACGGGACAGGTGCGCTTCAGTCAGGCCGAAAGGCGCCAGCAGCAGGGATTGGGCCGTGGCCAGGCGTTCGATGGTGGGTTCGCGGGAGATCATGCGTGGATTGTAGGCAGCCCCAACGACAAAGGCCGCAGCATGGCTTTTGCCGCGGCCTCCCGGGCAAACGGAATGGAAGAAAACTCAGGCGGTCTGGTCGTCGGTGGCGGCGCCAGGGCCGTTGGCCTTGCAGGCCGCAATGCCGTCATCGCGGGCTTTTTCGCCCGAATACATCTGGCTCTGACCGATCACCTGGCCGTTGCCTGCCTTGAGCGTGAAGTAAGGCGATCCGTCCTTGCCCACCAAGCGGCCGTAGCGTCCGTCATCCCCGGCGTTTTTCTTGACGGACTCAATGCCATTGACTGCGCTTGCCTTGGCGTCATACATCTCGCTGGTCAGGATCGCGTGACCGTTTTCCGCGTGCAGCGTGAAGAAAAACTTGTCGTTCTTAGACTTTTTCAACTGAAACTTGCCTGCCATGAATTTCTCCTGATAGTTGCCAAAGCACGGTTGGCAAGCTCATTTTGGCGCGTTTTCAGCCGCGTTTGCAAGTTCTGCCCCTACCCGCTGCCGGGCGGGGGCAATGCGTTGATGCGTGGCCTCAGGACTGCACCAGCCGCTTGGACTTGGCGATCGACATCAGGATGCCCAGCCCCAGCCCCAGCGTCACCATCGCCGTGCCGCCGTAGCTGATGAAGGGCAGCGGCACACCCACCACCGGCAGGATGCCGCTGACCATGCCCATGTTCACGAAGGCGTAGGAAAAGAAAATCATGGCCACGGCGCCGGCCAGCAGGCGCGAAAAGAGCGTCGGCGCCTCCAGCGCGATGAACAGGGCCCGCAGCACCAGAAAGATGAAAATACCGATCAGCAGAAGGTTGCCAAGCAGCCCGAACTCTTCGGAAAAGGCGGCAAATATGAAGTCGGTGGTGCGCTCGGGGATGAACTCCAGATGGGTCTGCGTGCCCTGCATGAAGCCCTTGCCCCAGAACCCGCCTGAGCCGATGGCGATCATGCCCTGGATGATGTGAAAACCCTTGCCCAGCGGGTCGCGAGTCGGATCCAGCAGGGTGCAGATCCGCTGCTGCTGGTAGTCGTGCAGCACCGGCCAGCGCACACCATCGGCGCACAGGTCGTTGCCGAAAAACACCACCAGGCCGATGCCCAGCAGCGCCAGCAGCACCGGCGGCACGATCAGCTTCCAGCTCAAGCCGGCGAAGAAGATGACCGAAAGACCCGCCGCCAGCACCAGCAGCGCGGTCCCCAGGTCAGGCTGCTTCATGATCAGCCCGACCGGCACCGCCAGCAGCACACCCGCGACCAGGAAATCGAGCGGGCGCAACTGCCCTTCGCGCTTCTGGAACCACCAGGCCAGCATCAGCGGCATGGCGATTTTCAGGATTTCGC